>JACAST010000047.1 GCA_013390765.1 Marine Group I thaumarchaeote
GCTTTCTAGATGCTTTTCTTCTAACCTTTGGCTTTCTAGATGCTTTTCTTCTAGCCTTTGGCTTTCTAGATGCTTTTCTTCTAACCTTTGGCTTTCTAGATGCTTTTCTTCTAACCTTTGGCTTTCTAGATGCTTTTCTTCTAACCTTTGGCTTTCTAGATGATTTTATTTGCTTTGCTAACATCTGAATTGCAAGCTTTCTGGCTAAATTTAGAATTCTTTTTGCTTCTCCAGCTTTTCTTGACTTGATTCTTCGTAATTTTGCCTGACCTATTTTCTTCCTTTTTGTTTGTTCTTTAATAATTGAGTTAATTCTAGAGAAATTTTTCTGGATGTTTTTCTCAGTTTTAATGAGTGAGGGTAATCTTTTCTCTAATTTTGCCGCGTTTTTTTTACTATTATTCATAAATTTCACAAGCTGTGGTTTTGACTGCAAAGCCCTTTTAATTTGTCCAGATAGTCTGGATTTTTTAGTATTATATTCTTCAATAATTTTATCAACTTTTTTGGCGGTTGAATTTCTTAGTCTTATTTCATTTCTTATTTCATTAATCTGATCAGAAATTGTACCTAAAGTAAACACTAATTGGTCTTTAGCTTCATCTATAGCAGAAGAAATTTCTAGTTCGACTTGATTTTTTCGTTCTTTTTCCTGTTTTAGACGTTGCTCAGCATTAATTTTTAATCTTTGAATACTTTTTTTCTGTGCTAAACTATGTTGTAATGTATTAGACATCTCGTCTAATTCAGAACGAATTTTTAACACTCTTCGTTGTATTGAATTAACGGCAGACGTTGATTTTTGACGTAATGATTTTGCCGTTTTGAGTGATCGTGATGTTTTCTTACGAATTTTTGATACTCCTATCTTTTTTTGTTTTAACTGCAGGACTTTTTTAGAAATATATTTCATAAGTGAGTCGAGATTTGGTTAATGTTAAATTATAAAAATATTGGTATTTTATTTATAGATTGGATTTTTCGAGATATTGTTGATGATATTCCTCTGCTCGATGGAATTCTTGTGCAGGTTTGATCTCTGTTATTATTTCTGCATTAAATTTTTCCTTTGCCACAGGGTTGAGATTCTTTTTCATTTCAAGCGCCACATTTTCTTGTTCTGGTGTATGAAAAAATACTACAGATCTATATTGTGTTCCTACGTCTGGTCCCTGTCTGTTCAGTGTGGTAGGATTGTGATTGTTCCAGAAAATCTTTAACAATTCTTCGTAAGAAATTTCCTGTGGATCATAATCAATATCAACTGATTCAGCATGCCCAGTGGTATCTGTGCATACGTCTTCATAGGTAGGATTTTTTTTTATTCCTCCACAATAACCGACCTGTGTTGATTTTACACCCTTTGTTTTTCTAAATACCTCTTCAACATGCCAAAAACAGCCTGCACCAAATGTAGCCTTCATATTATTTTAATAGCAATATCTAATTTATATTCTAGATGGAAAAGGCGGACATTGAAACTATACCGATTAAAAAAACATTTGATCTAAAAGATGAAAAAGATGCTTATGATGCAGCTGAGGAAATGGTGCAAATTGGATTTTACAAAGAAAAAAAAGGATTCAAAGTATTAATGCCAAAAGAATCAGAAAAGACAGCGAAGCGAATTGGCTATATAGTTACCACATCTGTGACTTCTAGTTTGAGAAAGGAAAAACAGGAGAGAGATATCAGATATTGGACATATCACCATGACAAGGAACATTATGCTATTGTACTAGTCAGTTCTAAGGTTGTAGAAGAATTAGGTCTTTGAATTAATTAGATATTTAGGAAGTTTAAGCTTGCTTGCAAGTATTCCAGCGATAATAATTCCAAACAAAATACCTCCAATTACATCCATTGGATAGTGTTGCAATAGGTAGATTCTGCTTAATGCCATGCAGCCAGGAAAAATCCATAAAAGAACCCAACCACGCGGAAATCGTTCTGAAAGTGCATATCCCAAAACAAATGCAATTGCAGATGCACGCGCTACATGCCCTGATGGAAACGAGCCTTTACCACCTAAAACTGTAGTATCACTTTCTAGTTCAATTGGTAATTCACTGCCAAGATATTCAAGATCTGGTCTTGGGCGCTCAACCACATAATCCTTCAAATATCCTGACGCTACCGTTCCAACCAAGACAGCAAGCAACATTATGAGGCCCATACGTCTAGTTTTTCGCCATACAAACATTACAAAACAGAAAATCATAATTGGAATTATTCCACCAATTTCTGTCAATATCCACATTGAATGATCTAGTGATGCATTGCCCGCTGCAGATTGAAAATATAGTATGGAAGAGTTGTCAAATTGCTCAGTAACTTCTGCGTACACTAACCATGTTATAATTAAAAACGCAATTACCAATAGGAAAAATCCGCGAGAACGTATTTCAAAGAAAAATTTTTGCAATTAATCACCCTGCATTATGATCATTTTTAATTTTGCTGATAATTTAAAGACTAAAAGATTTTAACAGGAGCTAAAAGAGAAAATATGTGGAATTCCTGACTATTGATGATTTTGATTTTAAAGGTAAAACTGTTTTTTTACGTGTAGACATGAATTGTCCTATAGATCCCGAAACGTTAGAGATTTCTGGGACAAAAAGAATTGAAGAAACTATAGAAACAATTGATTCGTTAAATAATGCTAAAATTGTAATTGCGTCACACCAGGGAAGAGTTGGCAATAAAGAATATACTGGTATGGAAAAACACGCAAAAGTACTTGAGAAGTTCTTGGGCAGAAAAGTAACATATGTTAGTGATGTTATTGGTACTGCTGCCCAAAATGAAATAAAAAAACTAAATGATGGTGAAGTTCTGTTACTAGACAATCTTAGATTGTGCGCTGAAGAAAATTACGAATTTTCTGGAGCTGATGCTACAAAAACGATAATGGTGAGGAGATTATCAAAATTGTTTGATTTTTGTGTATTGGATTCGTTTCCGAGTGCACATAGATCACACCCATCAATTGTTGGCTTTCCGTATGTACTTCCATCATGTGCAGGACGCCTTGTTGAAAAGGAAGTTAAAAAACTGGATGAAATTATGAGTGTAACTAAAGCGCCTCATGTACTAGTTTTAGGAGGTAAAAAGGTTGAAGACAGACTTGAAGCAATAAGATTACTAATAGAAAATGGTAGAGCTGATCATGTTTTACTTACTGGCCTCATTGGTAATGTATTCTTAAGGGCACAAGGTAGAATTAGATCCTCTCTTGGAATTAAGAGAGAAGATGAAATTGTTGCTAAAGCGCATACATTGATAGGAGAATTTCCAGATGTTTTCTCAACACCTGTAGATGTAGCAATAGAACAGAATGGAAATAGAGTGGAGTTAGATATTAGAGAATTAAACAAGAATGATGAAATTTATGATCTAGGTCCAAAAACCATAGAACATTATGGTAAGCTCATTTCTGGAGCAGGCACAGTATTTATCAGCGGTCCCGCCGGATTTTTTGAAAAAGAAAATTTTGATTATGGAACAAAAGCTCTTCTAGAAACAGTAGCAAATTCTATGGCAACAACAATAGTTAGTGGGGGTCATCTTTCGTCTGCTTTAAAAAAATTTGGGCTGGCAGAAAAAATAACACATATCAGTACAGCTGGTGGCGCGTTAGTTCGTTATCTAACTGGTACCAAATTACCAATGATTCAATCTCTTGAAGAATCGGCAAAAAGATACAGGGCTAAAGCGTAGAACCACAACTAGAATTTTGGCAGATCCTATTCTCAGATGATATGATGTAACTTTCTTTTTTGCATGAGCTACATTGAATTTTCTCAATTAGTTCGAATAGCTTAAACCATTGTGTTGTCAAATTCTGACCAATATTACGCAAAATTTCAGCGTCGCACAATTCCTTAAAATATACTTCCATATCGTTTATTGTCAAAGACGGATCAATCTTTTCATTTTGCTTTAAAATTTCAAAAACTTGATCATTGGTGAATTTTAGGTCGACATCATTGTAATTTTCAAAAATTACCTTTCTAATACTAGTTGTTATTGGATTGTTATCCATCTAGTATAGAGACGCAGCTTCTTCTTTTAACTTTCCTGCAGCCTCTACGTCATTCATTTTATCAACAAAATAAGAATAAATTCCATATTTCAGTGCCTTTAATGAAAGTAATGCACACTTGATTCGTACTGGGCTTGTTTTGATTAGATGCCCTAGACCAAGTTCTGATAACAAGTCGTCTTTTTTGAAATTTTTTACTTCCTCGAGGTTTTTGCCCTTAATCATTTCAGTTAACACAGAAGTACATGCCATACATATAGCACAGCCTTTACCATCAAATTTTACTTCAGTAATTTTATTTCCATCAACATTAACGTACAAATCAATACTGTCGCCACAAAGAGGATTACTATCATGTCTATGTATGTGTGGGTTTTCTATTTTACCAAAATTTGAAGGGTTTCTAGAATATTCAATTATCATTTCTGTATATATGGGATCTGCACTCATAATTTGAACACCTTGGCAACATGTTCAAGTGAATCAATGAGAGCATCTACTTCTTGCTTTGTAGTGTAAATGTAAAAGCTAGCACGGTTAGTTGCAGCAACTTCAAGTTTATCCATCAATACTTGAGCACAGTGATGTCCTGATCTTATCGCAACGCCATTTTTGTCAACTATGGTTGCAACATCGTGAGGATGCACATCTTTGAAATTAAATGAGATAACACCGCCCTGTTTTTTAGGATCCTTAGGACCGTAAATGACTATGCCTTTAACTTTAGACATTTTTTCTAATGCATATTTTGTTAACTCAATCTCATGATTTCGAACATTATCCATTCCAATTTTAGTAAGATAATCAATTGCAGCTGTAAAACAAATAACATCTGCCACATTAGGTGTCCCCGCTTCAAACTTGTATGGAAGATCATTCCAAGTAGTTTCATATTTGTGAACTTCCCTTATCATATCTCCGCCACCCAGGAAAGGTCTCATCTTTTCTAGTAACTCCTTTCTTGCCCAGAGAACGCCAACTCCTGTTGGACCTAACATTTTGTGAGCCGAAAAAGCATAGAAATCGCATCCTAGATTACCAATATCTACTTTCATGTGTGGAACTGCCTGTGCGCCATCAATCAGAATTTTGGCGTCAGCATTCTTACATTTCTTTATAACTTCTTTAACGTCAGTTATTGTTCCAAGAACATTTGAAACATGGCTAACAGCAACTAGTTTTACCTTGCCCGTTGCAAGATACTCATCAAGTTGTTCTAACATTAATTCGCCATTTTCATCTATGTCGATGTATTTGAGTTCCGCGCCAGTTTCCTGCGTGAGCAGCTGCCATGGAACTATGTTTGAATGGTGTTCATATTCTGTTGTGACAACAATGTCGCCCTTTTGTACATTATCTCTTCCCCACGCATAAGCAACTAAGTTGATAGCCTCTGTTGTTCCTTTTACAAAAATTATCTCCTTAGTATTTGCAACGTTTAGGAATTTTGCAACTTTGCCTCGTGTTGCCTCAAATGCCTCTGTAGATTCTTCTGCCAAAGCATGTACTGCTCTGTGTATATTGGAATTATGATTTTTGTAATAATCAGTAATTGCATCTATAACCTGAATTGGTTTTTGAGCAGTTGCTGCGTTATCCAAATATACTAAGGGCTTGTTGTCCCTAACTTTCCTTTCTAGTACTGGAAAGTCGCTTCTTATACTGTCAAGAGAATATGTGGTACTTTGCAATTAGGGAACCTCCACATAAATCTCGTTTTCGTTTGTTTTTATATTGAAAGTTTCTAATGGTTTTTCAGCTGGAAGATTTTCCGGATTGCCGTTTTCTAAATTAAAAACAGAAAAATGTAATGGGCATGTTACTCCCTGTTCGCTTAATATTCCCATAGAAAGATCTGCTTCTTCATGAGTACAGGTTCTATCAGTTGCAAAGATCTTGCCTTGCATCTTTGCTAGCATAATTTTCTTGTCGTCGTAATCAAACGATAGTAATTGGCCGTCGTTTAGTTCATTTGTTTTACACACTTTTACCCATTTAGTCAACGTAATTACCTATACTTGTAATGTTGTTCAACTTCTTCGTTCTCATTATAACGTGTCTCCTCTACTT
>JACAST010000077.1 GCA_013390765.1 Marine Group I thaumarchaeote
AGATGGCGCAAACCTAGAGGGTGCAATATTAGAAAATACAAATTCTAAAATGCATTAATCACCCAATCTGTGAAAGCGGTTGAGCGTTGAAATGCACATTGATGTTTAAACCGTGTTGGTAATGAAGGCTAAGAAGAACCTGCTTAGACTTGACTGAAGTAATTCATCGAGAATAGGGGGGATTTCCCTTTTTAACTGGATTAATTTTGTGAAGTAACAGTAACAAATGTTTTAAACGCATCTTCTGGAAATCCAGGTCTGCTGTTGAACTCTGGATGAAACTGTACACCTAAAAAGAATTTATGTGATGGAACTTCTAAAAAATAGTGACGGTTATATAGAAAAAAAGAAATTTTTGTTAAGAGTTCAGTTAAATTTCACTTAGATTTTTAAACTATTATTGGTTCGTTATTGCCTACGTAAAACTTATCACAAATAGAGTGATCCATTGTAAAATGAGGCATCTACTTCTCTCCGTACTTTTGGTTTCTCTGGTTGGAATTTTTATGATTCCAAATGCCTTTGCAGAGAACGTTCCTGATTGGGTAAAAAACACCGCAGGATGGTGGGCTACTGATGCTATTTCGGAAACAGAATTTGTAAATGCAATTGAATTTCTAGTCAAGGAAAATATTATCCAGGTTTATGTGTCACAAACATCTGAAACGTCTCAAAGTGTTCCTGACTGGGTGAAAAATACCGCTGGTTGGTGGGCCACTGATGTTATTTCGGAAACAGAATTTGTAAATGCAATTGCATATCTGATTAAGAATGGAATAGTTATGATTAGCTCTTTAGACGAAAAGTATAATCTATGCAGTGATACAAATGAACTCTCTGCTGAAATCAGAATGCAGACAAAACTTGTGATAAAAGAAGAATGGCGTCAACTATGTTATGACTTTTACGATAACTCTTACGCCGGTTATGAAGCGATTACAAAACAAGAAAGTGTGCAATTGAATAGTCATGGTTTTAGGGGACCAGAGATTACCAAAGAAAAACCTGACAATACATATAGGATAATTACTGTAGGTGGTTCTACGACACATGGTACAAATCTTGTTGCTGACAATGAAACGTGGTCTTATTATCTCCAAAAAAAATTTGGTGAAAAAGACTTTGGGTTTGACATAGAAGTTATTAACGCTGGCATGATGGCGGCTATATCTAAAAATGAAGTATTGTTGATAAAAGATAAGATAATAGATTTCAGTCCAGATTTAATAGTTATTTTTGACGGTATAAATGATAGTAAATGGACAGCAAATCCAAACCATCCTTCTTGGGAACCACAAAGTGAAATAGCTTGGAAAGATAGATGGACTGAAATTTGTAATATCGGTAAGAAAAATGGATTTGATACAATAGTTGCACTCCAGCCATTTTATAAAAGTGGTTTTCAGGTTTTAACAGAAGATGACTACAAATTCTACCATACAAGTGGATCTGGTTTCTTTAATATGGATAACTACCCATACTATCTTAACCAATTACCAGAGCTTAGCAATAATTGTAAAAAAGCTGTTGATATGTCACGTATATTTGATAAAATATCTGAAAATTTGTTTGTTGATACTGAGCACACTGATAGTGTAGGCAACAAAATTATTGCAGAAAATTTTTACCAGATAATTTTACCGATAGTTGAAGAAACACAGTATTTTGAATCAACTACCCCCAACATTATTTCCATGGTGGACATTTCCAATTTGCTTACTTTACAAAATCTTAATTTTAATAACGTAAACTTTGAAAATCTGGACCTTTCTGGTCTAGATTTTTCTGGAAGGGATCTTGAAAATGTTGTTTTTTATAATACTAACATGAACAACATAGATTTTACAAATGCTAATCTATTAGGTGCAAAATTTTTAGGAGGTAGCGTAGATAGTACAAATTTCAGTGGTGCTAATATTGAAAATGCCAATTTCATGAAGACAAAACTGGGAAACGCCAATTTTAGTGATGCCGTGTTAGATGAAACTATTTTCTTTAGGGTTGACTTTTCACATACTGATTTATCTGATACTAGTATGACTGGCACAAAAATTTTTGAATCTAGCTTCAATGGAATGAACCTTACTGGAATTTCATTCATAGGAACTGACCTTTCCAATTCGAATCTTTCTAATTCTAAACTTTCTGGAAATGATCTTACCAGAACAATACTCATGGGTGTTGACCTATCTAATTCCAATCTTGCTGGTGTTGACCTGACTGGTTTGAACCTAACTCGTGCAAAACTATCTGGCGCTGATCTTTCTGGCAAGGACCTTACTAATACTATATTTGACCATGCTAGTTTTGCAGACGCTAATCTAGAAAATGCAGATCTTACTAATGCAAGCTTTGTAGAGGTAGATCTTACTAAGATTAAAAATAAAAGCCTAGCCGGGTCAGATTTATCTCAAGCGTCATTAGCACACTCAAATTTGTCAGGCGTTAACCTAGCTGGTACTATTCTGCATACAACAAATTTTTGGAAAGCAGATCTCTCAGGTGTGGATTTTACAGTTACTGATGTTATTACTGATGGATTATCAT
>JACAST010000012.1 GCA_013390765.1 Marine Group I thaumarchaeote
CTATTCTGCATACAACAAATTTTTGGAAAGCAGATCTCTCAGGTGTGGATTTTACTGTCACTGATGTTATTACTGATGGATTAACATTAATAGAAACTGATCTCTCTAATTCAAACTTTGAAGGTGTTGACCTGGCACCTAAAGAACAGTACTTTCAAGTTTTCGAAAATAAAGCACATCTAAAAAATTTGCCCCATTACCAATTAGTGGAAAATCTTATCAGCTCAGAACATCAGATAGTTATAATCTCTACTGAAGTTCGTGGAAATGATCTTGCCGTAAATTATGTTTTTTTCAATAATTTCGCCCATGCAAATTTGAAAAATGCCAATTTTAAAAATGCTAAATTGTTGAATGCCAATTTTTATTCAGCAAACCTTACTAATGCAGACCTATCTGGGGCAGATTTAAGAAATGCAATTCTCGGTGGGGCAGATTTGTCTAACGCAAATCTCTCTGGTGCAAATCTTACTGGCGCATTTATCAATGAAAATACAATTCTGAAATGCCTAAATCACTCAATCTGTAATAGTTGAATATCGGAATGTATTTTGTTGGACCTGTAGTTCTGATAATTTATTTAAGTACAAGTGAGCAAAATCCTGTTAAAATTTAAGTATATTTTTGAATATTTTACTATAATGAAGTTAGAAAAACCTTTCAACTCGGAATTACTCTACAATCACATAGTTCATTATTATATTGATAAAAAAGGCGTCACAAAAGAGGAGGCTAATAAAATTGCACAAAAAGTAATCACAAGAGAACTTCAGCGTTATGTTTGTAAAGATAGTAGATGTGGTCACTTGTCTTATGACCACATTAAAAATCAAGATACGTGTATCATCATTGATTGTTCTTGCACAAAATTTGTTAAATAAGTGATTAAAATCCTATAGTCTATCTGAGGAATTACAATTTGGAATCAGTTAATAGGTTAGTCATATTAGGAAAAAAACAACTTGAAGATGGACACCACAATGAGGCATTAAACTCATTTGAACAAGCTATTTTACTTAATCAAAAAGATCCAGACCTGTGGAACTTAAAGGGCATTGCATTAAGAAGCCTTGGACGCTACAATGAAGCAATAGAATGCTTTAACAAATCATTGGAAATTGATCCTCGTGATAAGAACGCATCGTGATAAAATTACCAAAATTCAATAGATGCAATTCCAAAATAGTACCCAATGAAAATCAATGTGATGCTCCATCCACAAGAACCTAAAATAGTGTACGTAAGGAATTTTGCAAATTTCATTTTAAGTAATCCTGCTGGTATTGAAATCATTTCTCTGAAAACTGGTACCATTCTTCCGAACAAAACTGCCTTATCACCATATTTTTGAAACCAACTTTCCACCTTAGTTAATTTTTTTTCAGAAACTTTAACATATTTTAGATATTTTAACAATGCAGTTCTACCTAATTTTAAGGCGATTAAATAAATTACAGTTGAGCCAATAGATGCGCCAAGCCCTCCCACAATTCCTAGTAAAATTAATTCCGGCAGCTCAAGACCATTTTGTGCTGCAATAAATCCAGCAGTTGGAAATACAACCATTGTTGGTATTGGGGGAATTATCGTCTCAATTATCGCGGCGAGAAATACTCCCAGATAAAGGTAATCTGTTATTAATGCGGTTATGAATTCAATAAGAGATTCAAGAGGCATAAATTACTATCAACTTTATCAAATTTTGGCTTTGTTTATACTTTCTGAAGCTTTTGTTAACAATGAATCCAAGCTAGAATTTATTATTTCAATATATTATTAATCAGTATTGAAGCGTGAACTGTCAAAAATGCTAGAGAAGGCATCTAAATTATGTGAGGATGAAAAATATACTCAAGCACTAAAATATTATAAAAATATTTTACGAATTGAATCTGATAATGTTACAGCTATTATTGATTATGGCGTTACTTTGCAAAATTTAG
This sequence comes from Marine Group I thaumarchaeote, assembly GCA_013390765.1. Taxonomy (GTDB): domain Archaea; phylum Thermoproteota; class Nitrososphaeria; order Nitrososphaerales; family Nitrosopumilaceae; genus Nitrosopelagicus. The sequence continues at coordinate 1,944 of JACAST010000012.1, forward strand.
GACGTCATAGACAAGCATTGGAGATGTATGATAGGGCCTTAACCGTTAAATCAAAAAATCTGGATGCACTAATTAACAAGGGTTCAGTGTTACATACACTACAAAAATACTCTGAAGCGATTTCTTGTTATAATATTGTTCTTAGTCTTGACAAGCAAAACACAATGGCTATTGCATACAAGGGTCTTTCTGTTGGGGAGATGGGTAATATTCGATCGGCCATAAAATATTTCAAAAAAGCCTTATCTATTGACAATGACTATGAATTAGCACAAATTAGCCTTGATACTGCAAAACGTATTATGAAGTCACATTAATGACAATTTATGATAAAGTTTTACTAGTGTGAATGATGTCAGCTCCAAAGCCAAAATCCACTCCATGCCGTCACGATTTTTTCATTTGTAAATAATAGTGTTCCAGAAACTATTAGACATGATAGGATAATAATCCATTTCAATGGAAAGTCTAAAGGTAATTTAGCCATACTTTAGTAAATTTCTTCTGATAACTTACTAATTTTTAGTATCATATTTTTCATCTTTATCAAAAAATTCTTTATGACTCGATTCTTGATGCTTTTTTAAATCTACCATATTTTCAAATGTTTCATGACATAGGTAACATTTTGGTTTATTTTCATCAATTAGTGGGAGAACCAAACTGGCATACTTTCGGCTATCCGGTACTTATCTATTTACTTAAAAAATTAATCAGTGTTATTTGTTTAGTGAAAAAGCAAATGGAAATAATCACCAAAAGATATTTTGCTTTAAGTGATCACACTAAATTTTTATGAAAATTACATGAATTATTAGTGTAATTTTCTCAACACTACTAATACAATAGCTAGTATATAACGTACTTTTCATGGCACAAAGAACAAAAGCTCAACGTAGTGCATCTGCAAAGAAAGCAGCACGTACTAGAAAAAGGAACGCTGCTGCTAAGAAAACTAAGAGAGCAGCGTCAGCAAGAAAAAGACCAGGTTCTAGAAGTAAAAAGAGAAAACGTTAGAACCTATTCTCTTTTTTTAAAATTAACCGAGCCCAAAAATTTTGTGGTATCTTTTTAATTTTATAACTGGTAGATATCGATAACCATGCCGAAAAGAATCAGTAAAAATTGGATCTTCATCCTTTTGTAGTGAATAGTGCAAAAACGGTTTTGTAGGTTCTTTATCAAGCTTAACGTAATTGAAAAAATACACAGTATCCTCAAAATCAATTGAAGTGATATATCCGATCACCCACTTTTTTTTATGTGGAAAAAGAAAAAGAGTCACATCAGGCTCATCAGGAAATTCAGGATTATAGGTTAACCTTGCAAGGCTACCCAAGTCTACAACCTCAATTGGTTTGAATTTGTCTTTGATTTGTTTTGGATTTATAGTTAAATTTGAAGGAAGGGACACGAGATGAATTATGGGGGCGTATTTGGCAAAGGTCTTAGTTGAATTTATTATTGCAAAACGCTCTTTGCCTCCCTCTTCAGAATAGGAGATATATCTTCCAGTTTTTGGTTGAGGGATATAAAAAGAGAATAATGAATTGGAAAGGATTCGTCTGCTTGACAAAACAATCTTTCCATTCAATTTATAGGAATAAACTCTCAGAGGGTATTCTCTGAATGCACAAACATATCTTGCAAAATCCAAAAATGATGCGGTCTCCACAAAATGAATTTCAGGCAATCATATAGAGTCTACAGTTATTTAATTAAAAGTTAAAGAATCGACTTTGAGATATAAGCAACCCATAAAAAACAGAATTGTCTAGTTTATGAGTTAAAATTTTTAGATTGTTTTTTATGGCTTGTCATCTGATTAATATTGAGAGCAAATGCAGAAAGCATTCATCCTAATAAACTGTGATTTAGGTTCAGAAGCTAATCTAATAAAAGAATTAAATCAATTGGATGCAGTAAAGGAAGTACATGGAATATTGGGTCCATATGATATAGTAACCACAATTGAAACAGATAATCAAGATAAAATTAGAAAAACAATTTCTGATCATATAAGAAAGCTTGAACATATTAGATCAACTATAACCCTAATGAGAATTGAAGATCTTGAAGGGCCAAAACCAATGCCAGAAATTATTCCAGACATAATCCCTGAAGAAAAAAAACCTCTAGAACCGCCCGATGAATATGTTGAAGAAGAGTATGATGAAGACGAAGAAGATTTCTCAGTTAAAACTGAAGAAAGAGGAATGTAGTATTGTGATTGAGTCGATATGCTGGACAAACTGCACTAGCTTTGAGGAAGCGGATGTAATTGTATTAGGGGTCCCTGATGAATCTAAATCTCATGCCTTACGAAAAGGAACAAACGAAGCACCACAACACATAAGGCGAATTTCAAACATTAGGGATTCGTACAAGCGAAGCAAAAAAAAGTCCCTGGGACTGCCCTACAACAACATATCAGCCAGAATCTATGACTTTGGTGATGTAGACAAAAAGGAAATTGATTCTGTCTACAACAAGATATTGTCATCTGGTAAAATTCCAATTCTAATAGGCGGTGATCACTCCATAACTGTGAAGGCGGTAGAGTCTGTCTCAAAAAAAGTAGGACAGATTAGTATGGTTTACTTTGATGCACATCCTGATTTTGTTTCTACTCGTAGGAATTATTATGGTTCTGTTTTTACTGACATTTTACAGTACATTGACTTGAGCTCATCCGTTCAAATAGGTATAAGGACACCCGAAAAAGAAGAAATTGAAAATTTGAACAAGCACAAAATCAAAGTAATTACTCCTTTTGAGATTATGGAAAATGGTGTAAAGAAAGTTTCAGAAGACATCCTAAGTTTATTAGGTGAACATACTTACATTTCATTTGATATGGATTGCATAGATCCTGCTTATGCACCAGGTGTTTCAGTTCCTGTTCCATTAGGATTAAGAAGTGTAGAGGCAACGTACATTCTCAAGAAAATAGTTGAACATGGTATGGTGGCAATGGATTTGATGGAAGTATGTCCTCCGTATGATATCAAAGATAGAACGTCTCACCTAGCATCTAGGATTGTGGGCGAGACAATCTCTACTCTAGGTTAAAGGATGAATACCAAATCTTCCCTTAAATGAAGATGATTTTTGATTCATGACAACTAAAATAAGCCGTTTAGTAAATCTGTCTATGTTCAAGAATGAATACAGTTGGGGAACAGCTGTAAAAGAAAATACCACCGATGAGTTTCATCAAAAATTTGACACAGCATTAAACGAAGTAAAAAACGATCTAGGTAAAGATTATCCCATCATCATTAATGGCGAAAAGATCCATCTCTCAGAAAAGTATCAAGTTAAATCACCGGCTGACACCAACATTATTCTTGGCAGGATTTCCAATTGCAGTAAAGCGGAAACAAAACAGGCAGTAGATGCTGCAAAGTCAGCATTTGAAGAATGGAGATCAACCAAGTATCAAAGGAAAGCTAAAGTTTTCAAGGAGTGTGCTGATTCATTTTCGTCTAAAAAATTCCATCTTGCTGCGTTGTTGTCTATTGAAAATGGGAAAAACAGGTTCGAAGCAATTGGAGATGTAGATGAGGCAATTGACTTTATGCGATTTTACGCATATCAACTAGAACTTAATAATGGATTTGAAAAAGAAACTGCTCATCCAAACCCTGATGAAAAAACAAAAGTAACACTCAAACCATATGGTGTTTGGGGAATAATATCTCCATTCAACTTTCCTTCAGCAATTGCAATAGGTATGACAACAGCTGCACTTATCACAGGAAACACTACAGTTCTCAAGCCTTCATATTATACACCAATTTCGTCCTTCAAGTTTGTTGAGGAAATTTACGAAAAGATCCCTGCTGGAGCAATTAATTTTGTAACAGGACCTGGTGATGTCCTAGGGCAAGCGCTAATGGAGAACTCTGACGTTTCGGGAATAGCCTTTACTGGGTCGGTAGAAGTTGGCATGGCATGCTATCATAAATTCATAAGAGATTCTGTAAAGCCGTTCGTTTGTGAAATGGGTGGGAAAAATCCCGTCATAGTTACACAATTTGGGAATTTGGATAAAGCAGCAAACGGTGTCCTAAATGCTGCATTTGGCTATGGAGGACAAAAGTGTAGTGCTTGCTCTAGAGTTTACGTTCACAAAAGTATCTACGCCAAGTTCAATGAGATGCTAAAAAACAAGACATCAAACCTGAAAATTGGATTACCGTGGAAAAAGGAAGTGTTTTTGGGACCACTCATTCATGAAAACGCATACAATAGATTCAAAAAAGTTTTAGAGATTGCTAAAAGAGACGGAGAGATCATCGTTGAAGGCTCTATGCTTGAAGGTCCTGAATTTCAAAACGGTTACTACGTACAACCAACTATAGTTTCTCAACTACCACATGACCACGAGCTTATGAAGGATGAATTGTTCTTACCTTTGATTTGCATTAATGAATATGATTCTTTTGACAAGGTCATCCAACTAGCAAACGAAAGTGAGTTTGGGCTAACTGCTGGAATTTTTTCAGAGAATGAAAATGAGCTAAGTAAATTTTTCGACAAAATTGAAGCAGGTCTGTTATACGCTAACAGGGATTCTAGTGCAACGACTGGAGCGCTTGTGCAAATTCAACCTTTTGTAGGATGGAAAAAATCAGGAATCACAGGTAAAGGGGCAGGCGGTGAAAACTATCTGCAGCAATTCATGCGAGCACAGACTCAGACTAGGTGTGAACGTATAAACGAATGACCCAACAGCAGAATGTTTCTCTTTCTTTCTTTTAACCTCCTAATTGAATAGGGTAGCCAGTTTGTTCCATAGGGAATGTACTCTGAGACTTTGAATCCGTCTTTTAGTAATTTTGGTTTCAGTTCATCTCGAACACCTTTAAGAAACTGAAACTCGAATTTTTTATCATACACTTTAGATAATTTCTTCGCTCCGTTGATTAGATTACAATCATGCGTAGCTATACCAAATTCATTGCCTTCCTTAAACAACATTTTCATTAATTTAAAATAATTAGAGTCTACATCTTTTATTGATTTAAAGGCAATTTTGGCTTTTTCTCTATATGCTCCTTTTACTAGTCGTATCTTGGCACCAACTGCAAGTAAATCTGTTAGGTCATCATGCGTCCTCTTTAGATTAGCTTGTAAAGCTATTCCTAACCTTTCGTGTCTTGAAAAAAACCTGTGATAAATCTGTATAGTTTTCATTGTATGCTCAGATGATTCCATATCAATCCAGACAAAGTAATTATAGTGGTAAGCGTGTTTAACAATCTTTTCCAAATTTTCACTACATGCTTTTCTACTAAGATACAGACCTATCTGAGTGGGTTTAATGGAGATGCTTCCCTTAATTCCTTCTTTTTTAAAAGACGACAAGATATTTTTATAATTTTCGGTTGTGTTGTTAATAAGATTCTTTGATGTATGATATTCGCCAAGCATGTTCACAATACATCTCATTCCGTTTTCATTAGCCTGTTTAGCTGAAAGCAAGGCATCAGCATAAGTATCCCCAGCAATCCACTGACTTGCAAATTTGAAAAGAGCTTTTTCCATCAATCTAGATGCTGTTATCATCAGTAAGGGGAGAAATTTCTAACATATAATATCTTGTTCAAGAATCAGCTGATTTTTTTATTTCATTGATCAACTATTCTCTATGGTTGAGGAAATCTGTTACATATGTCAGGAAGGAATTTTAGAACATGAACACTCTAAATTGCTTGCTTGAAGAAGTCAAGTGGTCTACTCTTCTGCCTAAATAAGGATGAAGATGAAGAATTTGCCAAGATCTTAGAATGAGAACAAAATTTCAAAACAATCAAAGGGAAACATATGGTAAATTCTATTGAAAATAACACAAAATGGGTATGAGTTTAAGTAGTGATTAGTTATTTTTTACGTATTTATTTACATACAATTCATGTAAAACATGCTGGAAAAACTAATTGGCGAATCAAAGGTATTAGAACGTGCGATTGCTGGGGAGAAGCTAGGCATGCAAGACGGAATAGAATTAATGAAGTATGATAATCTCTATATGATTGGAGCTGTTGCTGATGCAACACGACAAAAACTTGTTGGTAATAAAGTCACCTTTACTGCGTCATCATATCTGAATTACACTAATGTTTGTGCTGCTAGTTGTCAAATATGTGCATTTTATAGAAAAGAAAATGATAATGATGCTTATACCTTGACACCAGAACAAATTGAGGGCAGGGTATCAGCTGCAAAGAAGATGGGTGCTACTGAAATGCACATTGTTGGTGGATTTCATCCAAAACTACCACTAGATTATTATGAATCCATGATGAAGATCATCAAAAAAAATCATCCTGAATTAAAAATCAAAGCATTTACTGCAGCAGAAATTTTCTTTTTTGCTAAATTAACAAAAAATTCTGTAAAAGAAGTATTATCCAGATTAAAGAATTCTGGACTTGATTCATTACCTGGTGGGGGCGCAGAGTTGTTCCATCCAGAAATTAGGGGAAAAATCGCACGTGGAAAATGTAGTGGTCAAGAATGGTTAGATACCATGGAACAGGCTCATAATCTTGGCATTAAAAGTAATGCCACAATGCTATATGGACACATTGAGAAGCCAGAGCATATTGTTGATCATTTATTGAAGATTAGAAATTTGCAGGAAAAAACAGGCGGATTCTTAACGTTAATCCCGCTTAAATTTAGTTTGGAAAATACTGAACTTGAACAAAAGAGTATGCTAACTCAGGAATGTTCATCAATTTATGATTTGAAAGTAATTGCGTTATCACGATTAATGTTGTCTGGTTTTTTGAACAACATTTCAGTTTATTGGGTTGCAGACGGAAAAAAGATTGCACAGGTTGCATTATCATATGGCGGAAATGATCTTGTGGGTACAGCGTTTTCTGAAGAAGTATATCGTGCTGCAGGAAAACCAACCAATTCATCACTTTTGGATCTTGTAAATCTTGTAAAAGAAATCAAAAGGGAACCAGCACAACGTGACACATTTTTTAATATTCTTAGAACATTTTGATTTCATTCTAATGGTTTTTTTTCAATCTTTTTAGTATCGCCTTTACGTTTTCGTCTTGCGCCAAAACTAATTAATATTAATAAAAATCCAATTCCGATTAATATTCCTGATAATGTGCGAGAATCAGAATTTTCGCGTTCAGCAAACAGCAAATTTATTTTTTCCTCCTCAGTCATACCAGCTTTACCAATTGGGGTGGTTTCTGTAAGATACCATGAAATGGTAATACCTACAATAATCATTAACACACCACCAACCATCATTTTTTTATCAATTAGCAAACTGATTCTTATTCAGTATACCTATAATATAATTTAGTAAAAATTATTTGTATAAATCAAATTCAGGTTTTCGTTTTTGAATTTTTACTTCTTTAATTATGGCCTGTATTACTTCTGGATGATTATATGTAAGATGTCGCATAAACTTAGTAGAGATTTCATTTCTTGCAATGTCATCCAACAGCAAAGAATCTTCACGTGTTAGATCTTTTATAAATGAATTACATTCATCACAGAGTTCAAAATCAAGAAATAATTTCATGCACACAATAATTTGAGATTATTAATAAGTATCTCGATTGAAATGATCTTGTAAATAATCACTTAGTTAAATCTTCATCAACTATAGATAGCAGCCCAGCAAAATCATAGATCGAGATATTTTGATCATCATATTTTGATTTCAATAATGTTTAAACAGAGATTTTCGATATAAAGCCCGCGAATAAATTGTCCATTTTTACTGGATGAAAAGTTATGCAAATTTTAGATTAAACTTTGGAACAAGATTTTTTTGCTTAGCCATTTCAAAAAATCTTCTGATAGATTCTTCTCCACTTTTACCCATGTTAATAGTCACATCATTTACATACATTTTCACAAATTTCTCAATCAAATCTCTTGGCTTTCCTCTTCCATATTTCATTGCGTATTCTATTGCGTCATCAGCATGTTTTAGACCAAATTGAATAGATTCTTGCAAGAATTTATCAAATTTTCTTATGGTTTCCAAACCAAAACTGTCTTTCATAACATTGATTCCCAATGGAACAGGGAGTCCGTTAGTAGTTTTATCCCACCATTCACCAACATCCAGAATTTTGATAACACCTTCCTGTGAATATGATAATTGGGTTTCATGTATGACCAATCCCGCATCTACTTTTCCATCTTTTACCGTCATTGGTATATCACTGAAATTCATTTCAAGATAATCAAACTTTCCAATTATTAATTGTAAAAGCAAAAATGCTGACGTCATCTTTCCTGGAATTGCAATTTTTGCTTTCTGTAATTCCTTAACTGTCATTTTTTTTGTTGCAGTTACAATTGGGCCATAGCCAATTCCAAAACTTCCGCCACTTCGTAAAATTGTATACTCGGGTATATGTACACAAGCATGAACAGAAACAGCTGTAACATCTAGTTCAGGTGATAGAGCTTTACGGTTGAGATTTTCAATATCTTCTATTACATGTGTAACTGTAAAATAAGGTGAAGTTACTTTTCCGGAAAACATGCCATAAAACATGAAGGCGTCATCTGCATCTGGAGTATGACCGACAGAAATTTCCACTATTTATCGCGCAAAATTGATTATAAATAATATTCAGTTAGTATTCTAATATGGGCAAATGGTTTAGATGTGAAAAATGTGGGGAAATTATAGAACGTGATAAGCAAAAAGTACACAAGATTTTTTGCTATACCTGGATTAATGAAGGAAATAACTAGTATCATTACATATTTAATTTTGGTTTTTTTAAAAAAATTATGAGACGCAAGTTCTGAAATGATCTATTAAGATTTTTTCTCATAAGATTTAATACCAGTTTATCGAGGATTATCGCCATATGGTAAAATACAAATCAACGGAACAAGTACTCAAAATAATTAAGGATAAGACTCATATCCGTAATTTTGGTGTGATTGCTCACGTAGATCATGGCAAAACAACTATGAGTGATAGTCTTTTAGCAGACTCTGGAATAATTTCACCATCTTCAGCTGGTACAGCACTTGCATTAGATTATATGAAGCAAGAACAGGAGAGAGGAATTACTATTGTTCAGGCTAATATTACATTGCATTACAAACAAGATGATGAAGAATATGTCATTAATATGATTGATACGCCTGGCCATATTGATTTTTCTGGTAGGGTAATTCGTAGTCTTCGTGCAATCGATGGTGCAGTTGTAGTCTGTGATGCAGTAGAAGGAATAATGACACAAACTGAGACTGTGACAAGAATGGCATTAGAGGAAAGAGTCAAACCTGTTTTGTATATTAATAAGATTGATCGTTTGATAAAAGAACTCAGACTTGGGCCAGAAGAAATGCAAGAAAAACTTGCAAGTGTAGTATCTAACTTTAATACATTAATTGATACTTATGCTGAGCCTGAATATAGGGAGAAATGGAAAGTTTCAATTCAGGATGGTAGTGTATCATTTGGTTCTGCAAAGGACAAATGGGGAATCAATATTGATATTATGAATAAAAAAGGTGTTTCATTCAAGGATGTTTTTACTGCATATTCAGATGATGGAAATGTAGAAGCATTGGCAGAAAAAGTACCACTTGCAGCGGCAGTCTTGGGAATGGTTGTCAAACATCATCCACCACCACATGTTGCACAAAAATACAGAGTGCCAAAGATTTGGAAAGGTGACCTTGATTCTGATATTGGAAAAGCAATTCTGAATTGTGATGAAAACGGGCCCGCTGTAATGATGATTGTTAACATGCAAATCGATCCTGCCGCTGGTCCTGTGGCAATTGGAAGATTATTTTCTGGCACACTAAAAGACGGTCAGTCTGTTTATCTAATTGATACCCATCGCGAAGGAAGAATTCAATCTGTTAATTTCTTTATGGGAAATCAAAGGGAGATGGTGGGTGAACTTTCTGCTGGAAACATACCCGCACTTCTTGGTTTAGGTGAGGCTAGAGCTGGACAAACTTTGTCAACCGTTAAGGGAATACAAGTATTTGAAACCATCAAATATGTTTCAGAACCAGTTGTCCAGATGGCTATAGAACCAAAACACCCTAAGGATCTTCCAAGGTTGATTGAAATTCTTAGACGATTAACAATCGAAGACCCAAATCTAGTTATTAAAATTAATGAAGAAAGTGGAGAAACCATCATGTCTGGAATGGGCGTACTACATCTTGATATTGCAACAAATCAAATTAAGGAATCTGGTCTTGAACTCATAACATCTGAACCCTTGATAAACTATCGAGAAACAGTATCACAACCTACTGAACCAATAATGGCAAAATCTCCAAACAGACACAACAAGATCTTTATGAGAGTTGAACCATTAGAACCAGAAATTGCTGAGATGTGTAGAACTGGAGAATTAGGTGAGATGAAAGATAAAAAAGAAATGACAAAAATACTTCGTGAGCACGGTTGGGATGCTGATGTCGCTAAGAAAGTAATGAGGTTTGATTCTCGTGGAAATATAATGATTAATGGAACAAAAGGTGTTCAGTTTATAGACGAATCATCTGATTCTATACTTTCTGGGTTTGACGATGTAATGAAAGAAGGTCCACTTGCTAGAGAACAAATGAGAGATTGCAAGTTCACTTTTACTCATTTTGTACCACACGAAGATACTGCACATAGAGGTCTCTCACAATTGGGACCTGCATCAAGGAGAGCATGTCTTGGAAGCACATTATTAGCGAATCCTGTAATACTAGAACCAATACTTGGAATTGAAGTGAGAGTTCCACAAGATCTAGTTGGAAATGTTGCAAGTGTTCTTACTGGTAAACGTGGTAAGATTCTTGACATGCAGCAAAAGGGAATTGTTAGTATTGTTATAGGAGAGGTTCCTGCCTCTGAAACATTTGACCTTTCTCAGGTAATGCGTGGTCAAACAGCTGGAAAGGCAATCTGGAACACTTTCTTTAAATCATGGTCACCAATTCCAAAATCAATCGTTGGCGAACTAGTACCAGAGATTAGAAAAAGAAAAGGATTGAGTCCTGAACCTCCAAAAGCTAATGAATTTATTGATAAAGAGTAAGCTCTAGTCTATGACCTGATAGAACCTTTCAGACCATTAGTCGAGTATGCAGTATTCAAGTTCTGTCAGAGAAATCAGATGAGATATCCAAAGAAAAGAGAATACGCACATACAAAAGATGGAACTGTAATCATGGAGACTGCATTGATTACTAGGTTTTTGGAAAAACTTGAAAGAGTATTCCAAGAAGAAAGACCATACAGGATTAAGGCAGGTGTCAAGAAAAGAGACGGAACTTCAGTGTGTCAGGAAATTACAATAGCTAAGACCTATGTTCAGGAACTGGCTGAGTATTGTATTTCTTGACCTACCTTTATTTGAAAATCTCGTTTAGTAGAATCGGTGTCTTATAATATGAAAAAATCTTACGAAGGAAATCCTCTGTTTGAAAAGATGTCCTGTTCTCTGTGAAAGTTTCTTCAAAAGTAATGTCTTTTTCTATATTAATTTCTGAATGGAAACCTGATAAATTAAAAACCCAATTATTGATATTGTCAATTGTTCTTAGTTCAGTATCAAAGGTGTAAATTCCATCTGTAGAAAAAATAGGTCCTTTTACTTGTAACGGTGTTACATCAGACATGACATATGCGTTATGGTCGTATTGTTTTTCACCGAAGACCTGAACTTGATTAAAATCTTCAGGAAAAACATCAAAGATTAGAATTCCATCTTTCGCAAAAAAATACTCTCTCAGCAGATTTTCATTATTTTTTGATATTGCGAGAAGATATGTAACATTTAGAACATTATCTTTATTGGTATTATCATATGTGCTAATTTTGACCTTCTTATTCTCAGACTCATGTGAAGGTAGTAACTCTACAGTCACAACAATCTCTCTATCATCATAAAGTAACGAAGATGCTTTCTTAATGCCTTTTTCAGTTTCAAAAGTACTGAATCCATAATTTTCTGAAACAATAGAAAAAACTGTGTTAAACAATGATTTTGCAACAATAGAGTTACCTCTGTCAGAGACATGACCCTGGTCCCAATAAATTGGTCCAGTTTTAGTATCGAAAGCATCTCTTAGATCAAAAGTTTTTGTGCATGTCTTAATTTCTGATAGATTTTTTGCATAATCTTGGTAAACTGATGATGAATCTATCAGTGGATTTTTGGCATAGTCTTCTCCAGTCTCTGCATATTTTAATTCCTGTTTAGTTAGAACCTTGTTTCCAAATCCAGCAATTGGTTGAAGGGTAATAATGACATCAAAGTCACTTTCTTTGCCAAATTTACACATATTTTCCCAGTTTTCTTTTACTTCAATAGGAGCATTATTTGCACGCAAATCGTTCCATCCATCATAAATTATTACCAAATCAGGTGAAAACCTTACCAACTTTTGCTCAATGAGTTTCAATTCTGCATAGGAATCTGCTCCTTGAATTCCTGAATTAATTACATCAATATCAAACCCAAAGTCTTTTTCATTCAAAAGCTGTTGCAAGTATCCAGGTATTGTAGTTTTATCTGAGGTTGCACCAGCTCCAAACATTGTTGAACCACCAACCATGAAGATTCTATACGTGTCTGGCGGTTTAATGATAGAAAATTCAGCGCCGCGAAAGCCTAGACCATTAATTGTTATTGATTCAGTACTTTGATTAGGAATTAGTTCATCACCTGATGTCTTAAGATTATAAAAATCCAAACAAAGTTGCCTTTTTTCTACTTCGTCAAAATTTTGAAAAATTTCATTCTGTTCAAATTCACAACGAATCTGTGTTACCCACCAGACATTAGCAATAGCCTCAATGGCTAAAAGTAAGATTGCTATTCCGATAATTCCTAATGTTGCTTGCTTTTTGTAGGAAACCTGGACAGACAATTTTATCACTGCTTTTTGACAATATAATTTCCCATTACAATATAATCCATGTCTGTTTTGATAATCATACTATATGCTTGTTCTAGTGTATTTACAATTGGTTCTCCCCTAACATTCATCGAAGTATTAACTAAAACTGGAACACCCGTAATTTTGTAAAATTCATTAATCAAGTCATAAAATAATGGGTTAGTGTCTTTCGAAACTGTTTGTAATCTACCAGTCCCATCTACATGGGTTACGGCAGGAATCTTTTCTGGTTTTTTCACTGGAGCCACTAATAACATGTATGGACTTGTGGTATCAATATCAAAATATTCAGAAGCATACTCCTCTAAAATACATGGAGCAAATGGTCTAAAGCTTTCTCTATGCTTTATTTTTTCATTTAGTATATCCTTCATTTTTGCATTTCTAGGATCAGCTAAGATACTTCTATTTCCAAGTGCTCTTGGTCCCCATTCCATTTTTCCTTGGTACCAACCGACAACATTACCATCTGATATTAATTTTGCAGTAGTTTCAAGCAATGAATTCTTTTCAAGAAATTCGTAATGTATTTTGTTTTTATCAAGAAATGATTTTATCTCATCGTTAGAATATGACGGACCGACAAAGATATTATTTTTAACACTTTCAACATTATGTTCGATTTTTCTTTTGTTTTTCTTGTGACAATAATACAAATATTGTGCACATCCAATTGCACTTCCCCCATCACCAGGTGATGGGGGAATATGGAGATTCTCAAATGGTCCATCCTTTAGTATTCTATAGTTTGCAACCCCGTTTAGGGCTACACCCCCGCCTAAACACAGGTTTTTCATACCAGTTTTTTTGTGAACGTGGTTTACCATCTTTAGTAAAATATCTTCTAAAACTAATTGAGCGCTGGCTGCAATATCATAATGAATCTGTTCTGCATTTGAATCTTCTTTTCGTGGGGGTACTCCAAATAAATCTGAAAAATTTTGGTTTGTCATCACCTTATCATATGTAAACGAGAAATATTTCATGTTAAGATGAACGCTACCATCATTTTTTACATCAACAAGGTTTTCCATGATAAGATCATAGTATTTTGGCTTACCATAGGCAGACATACCCATGAGTTTGTATTCTCCCTCATTTACTTTAAAACCAAGAAAGTAAGTGAATGCAGAATAAAAAAGACCTAAAGAATGTGGCCACCTAATATCATTAGTTAATTTTATAGTTGTATCATATGCCGTACCAAATGATGCAGTAGTCCATTCCCCAACTCCGTCAACAGTTAAGATTGCCGCTTCATCAAAAGGCGAAGTAAAAAAAGCATGTGCGGCATGAGAAACGTGATGCTCTGGAAAAATTATTTTGCCATTGAAACACTTTAGATGTTTCGATATCTCGTCCTTAACCCAGAGTCTTTTATGCAGCCACATTGGAATGACATTTAGAAAACTATACAGCCCCCTTGGTGCTACTGCAATGTAATTATCCAGTAGGCGTTCAAACTTTAAGACTGGTTTATCATAAAATGCAACGGAATCTATATTTTCTGGACTAATTCCAGCCTCCTTAAGACACCAATCAATTGCCATCTTTGGAAAACTATCGTCGAATTTTTTTCTGGAAAATCGCTCTTCCTCAACTGCAGCTAAAACTTTACCATCTATTAATAAAGATGCAGCAGAATCGTGATAATAACAAGAAATTCCTAGAGTGTACATCAGTATTGCCTGAAAATTGTTGATTGTTTTATTTTGTCTGTGTCAAGCCAGTAACTTGACGATTGTTTTTTCAATCTTAAAAGATCAATATGCAGCACCTTGAAAAATATTCCATAAAGCGATACTACAAAAACAAACAAAATTCCTAAAAATATCTTTGTGTTAATTAATGCAAAAATGTCTAATGCTTTTGAAAGTTTTAATGCAAAAATTTGAGTTATAGATATCGTTATTGCAACAAAAATTGCAAATGCTTCAAAAGAAAATAAACCAGTAGCTGAAGAGATTATAAAAAACCATAAAGAAAATCCCGCCGTTACTGCTATGGCTTTGAATCTTGGAGATGATAATTCCATTTTAAATCGGATAAATGAATGCTACAAGACCGGTTTGTGCTAGTGCCGTTACTCCAATTAAAGCAATTAATAAAATAATGATTGGAAACATGTGAAATTTTCTTTTATGGATAAATAACGCAAAAATTTCTTTAATAGTAGAAAATTTTTTCATGTGATAATTATGGGTTACACCCATTAATTAATTATTGATCGTGATTAGTTTCAAGACTTTTTTAATGCTTTGTGAATAAGCTAATTGGAGATGAAAATCACTGTTACTTTTGTTTACACTGCGATAGTTTTATTTGGAATTTTTATGATTCCAAATGCATTTGCTGAGATCGTTCCTGAATGGGTGAAAAGCACGGCTGGATGGTGGGCAGATGATCAAATTGATGATTTTACATTTGCGCAAGCTATTGGTTTTTTAATAAAAAATGAAATTATCAAGATTCAGGATTTACCCACAACCACAGATGGTGAAATAATTATTGAAGATGGCATAGTTATTCCTTCATGGATTAAAAACAATGCTGGTTGGTGGACTGAAGATCAAATTTCAGACTCGGATTTTTTATTCGGAATTAAATTTTTGGTAGAAACTAACATAATTCAGTTTCAATCTGGGAAGCAATGCAATCCTGAGGTTGATAAAAATGGTGATAATATACCTGATAGTTTTGATGTTAATGGGCATGTAGACTGGTCATATTGTGATTTATCATTTATTGATTTTTCAAATGGATATACGTTTGATTGGAAACAGGCAGATGGTCTATGGTCTGAGCATGGAGTACCATATGGGTGTCCGGGTGTATGTCCTGCTGATTCATACACAATTGATCTGTCTCATTCCAACCTAACTGGGATTAATCTGAAGAACGCGAACTTACCTAACGCATTTCTTTACAACTCTACACTTAATTTTGCTAATTTAGAGGGTGCAAATTTGGAAGGAAGTAATCTGTACAGAGCTGATCTTGCAAGTGCAAATCTCAAGTATGCAAATTTGTCTCATGTACAATTATACAAATCCTATGTTACAGACACTGATTTCAGATATTCTAACCTCACTTCTGTAAATTTATGTGGTGCTGGTCAGGATGAAATTAACTGTTGCATAGACGGTTGGGGACATCTTTTTGATTTCACAGGGGCTAACTTATCATATGCAGATCTTGATAATGCTGATTTACGTCATGCAGTATTGAAAGATACCATACTCTTTCACACCAATTTTGGCAATGCTATCATGGATTATGTTGATCTATCTGGCATGGACCTTGCAGGAACAATACTGACTGGAGCTAGCTTGACACACTCCAAGCTTTCTGGCGTCGACCTTTCTGGCAAGGACCTAACGGGAACAAAACTTTTTGATGCAGATCTTTCTAATCCAGTTCTTAAAGACGTTGACCTTTCTGGCATGGACCTTACTGGCAAGATTCTTACTGGAATAAATATGGCTGATGTTGTTTTGGCTGGCAGGGACCTTACTGGTGCTCAACTAGTCGGCGTCGACCTTTCTGGGAAGGACCTTACTAATACAATACTTACAGACGCTGACTTGAAACGAGCAAATCTTTCAAACGTAATTCTTACTAATACAATCCTTACTGGCGCTGACTTGACATACGCCAAGCTTTCTGGCGTCGACCTTTCTGGCAAGGACCTGACGGGTACAGTACTGAAAGGTGTTGACCTTACCAATTCCAATCTATCTGGCGTTAACCTAGCTGGTAAGGATCTGTTTCGTGCAAAACTAGTCGGCGTTGACCTTTCTGGCATGGACCTTACTGGAATAGTACTCTCGGAGTCTGATCTTTCAAACGCAATTATTACTAATGCAATCCTCACAGGAGCCGACTTTTCCCATACAAACCTCACTGGCGTTGACCTTTCAGGCGTTAACCTAGCTGGTATGGACCTAACTGGTGCAAAACTATCTGGCGCTGATCTTTCTGGCAAGGACCTGACAGGAACAATACTCAGGGATATCGACCTCTCCAATGCAAATCTCTCTGGCGTTAACCTAGCTGGTATGGACCTAACTGGTGCAAAACTATCTGGCGCTGATCTTTCTGGCAAGGATCTGACGGATACTAGACTTGACCTTACCAATCTTGCGGGCACTAATCTAGAAAATGCAAATCTTAGTAATGCAAGTTTTGTAGATGTAGATCTCACTATGATTAAAAATAAAAGCCTAGCCGGGTCAGATTTATCTCAAGCGTCATTTGCACACTCAAATTTATCAGGCGTTAACCTGTCTGGAGCCATTCTAGATGGAACTAAATTTTGGAAGGCTGATCTCTCAGGTGTGGATTTTACAGTTACTGATGTTATTACTGATGGATTATCAT
>JACAST010000084.1 GCA_013390765.1 Marine Group I thaumarchaeote
CTTAAGCCAACCACAATCCTTGCTCAAATTCCTCGATATGCTTACTTACTAGCAATTTTTGCGTTACTTTCAGGCGTTTTTTTCCCACTAATAACACCCGGAGTATCTTTTGATCTTGTTGTCCAAGGTATTGCAACGTTATTTCTTGGACTAGTTGGAGCCATACTATTATTCAAAGCTGCAACATCAGATAAAAGGCGAGGAATTTTTATCGCTGTGGGCTCTGCATTAATTATCATCTCCCTAGTATTGATTTACCAGATACAAGAGCAGGGATATTTTTGATACTGTTCGATTGATTTAGACATCAAAATATAGATAAAACTCGTGAGGATGAGGCCTGATTGAAATCTCGCGCTGATCTTTCCTCTCCAGCTCAATAATTTTGTTAATTACAGTATCTGAAAAAATTGGATTTAGATAACTTCTATCGCTCTCAAGTTCGTCTAAAGCTACGCCCAAGTTGGCTGGCAAAATGTCAATACCCTTCTTTTTTCTCTCTACTTTAGACATTTTGTAGATATCTTCATGAATTGGATCTCCTGGATCAGTTTTCTTTTTTATTCCATCAAGACCTGCAGACAAAACCGCAGAAAATACGAGATATGGATTAGATGATGGATCAGGAACTCTATATTCTAACCTTTTCAGACGAGCATATTTTTCTCCTTTAAAGTGACCAGGTATTCTTATTGTTGCAGATCTGTTGGCGGTACTCCACGCAATGTAAACTGGCGCTTCATATCCTGGCACGAGTCTGTGATATGAGTTAGTTGTTGGGTTTGTAATCGCAGCCAATCCCTTAGCATGATCCATAATTCCACCACAAAAGTAGCGCCCTGCCTGACTAAATTCATAGTCTGCATCTTTATCATAGAAGATATTTTTTCCAGACTTCCAAAGGCTGACATTAGTATGCATTCCCGAACCTGAATCCATGGCGATTGGTTTAGGCATCATTGTAGCAATTTTTTTGTGTTGTTTTGCTATGTTTCGTATAACATATTTGTAAGATTGGGCACTGTCAGCAGCGTTCGTCATTTTATCATAAATGATATCAATCTCACACTGTCCTGCAGTAGCTACTTCGTGATGATGGTTATCACACAAAATCCCAAAATTCTCGTTTAATACCTCTACACAATCATTTCTGTATTCAGTTAACGTGTCTGAAGGCGTACTGGGATAGTAACCTTCTTGCAGTCCCATTGGATACCCAGTTCCTTCTTGGCTCCACGGGGCTTCATTCGATTCAATTGAGTACGACTGACCCTTGTAGGGAGTCAACACATCCCAATGAATTTTATCAAAAACAAAGAATTCAACTTCTGGTCCCCAAAAACTTTCATCAAATCCCTGTGTCTTCAAATGCTCCTCAGCCTTTTGGCATATGCCCCTAGGGTCAGTTTCTAACCTTCCTCTACCAGCTCCCCAGTAGATATCACACAACATCCTCGCAGATTTTTTATCTGTCATCCATGGAATTATTGCAAATGAATTAGGATCAGGCTTTAGTATTAGATCAGAATCGTCAATAGCGGTAAATCCTACAATAGAAGAACCATCAAGTTTAGGAAGTCCGTCGTCCATTTGGTCACGCGTAAATGTGGCGGATGATATAGTAGTGTGATGAAAACGTCCAGGCAAGCTTGTAAATTGTAGATCGATAAATTTTATTTCCTCCTGTTTAATTTTAGC
Organism: Marine Group I thaumarchaeote; assembly: GCA_013390765.1. Lineage (GTDB taxonomy): Archaea > Thermoproteota > Nitrososphaeria > Nitrososphaerales > Nitrosopumilaceae > Nitrosopelagicus. The sequence continues at coordinate 1,699 of JACAST010000084.1, forward strand.
AAAGATGTCATCAGCAGAATATTCGACTATGGTTGGTTTACCACCAATGACTTTATATGGCAATTTCTTTTCTTCAACAGAACAAAAATAACCCAGTGATTTAAGGATTATTAGATGTGTTTCAATGTCAGAACAAAATAAAATTAACATAAACTATCTTCACATACTTGTCTTGCAGGAATCTGAAAGTGATACAATCCAAGAAATTGATTCTAATCTTTACAACTCAGTTTCAAAATTTATTAAAAATTTGAAAAGTGAGGAATATGACGGCGTTGAGGCAAAAATCAACCAAGCCATGATTAACATGATAACCGACACAACATCAACACTTCTAAAATTAAGGCTAGAAAAAGCAATATTGGAAAATTCGAACCAATCTATTTTACTTAATGAGGAAAAATACATCCTTGACTC
>JACAST010000078.1 GCA_013390765.1 Marine Group I thaumarchaeote
ATGGGCCATCCTTTCCCTTAGGGGTTCGTGGGTTCAAATCCCACCTCCTGCATTTATTTCAATTTCAAAAGAAAATGATGCATTCTAATCTTTTTTAAGAGTTTTAGAGTGTCTCATCTTCTATAATCTATGGCTGATATCTTTGAAACAATCATAGAATATTCCTATCTAGGCATATTCTTTTTATTGATTGCAGTAAACGCAGCACCAATTTTAATGCCTCCAACCTGGATTATCCTTTCATCGTTTTTTGCATTAGATGCTTCACTCGATCCATTTCTGTTGGCAATTGTTGGAGCAACTGGGGCAACAATCGGTCGATTCTTTTTAAAGTACATAAGCGGTTTTTTCCGTCGATTTGTAGGCAAAGAGCAGGAATCAAATCTAGACGCTATAGGCAATTTTCTAAATAAGAAAAAATTTGGGTATACTCTGACATCTTTTCTATTTGCTGCAACACCATTGCCTAGCAATATGTTATTTGTTGCATATGGCATGATGAGAGCAAAAAGTATTGGGCTCTATATCGGATTTTGGTGTGGGAGACTTGTATCTTATTACATAATGATTACAATAAGTGAAGCTGTTCTTTCACCATTATTGCAATTATTTGAAGATAGAATAACTGGCATCATTGTAGCGGATATAATTGGTATAGGGGCCGTGATATTTTTTACCTGCATTAACTGGCAGGTTCTTCTGTTTCAACGAAAATTAAGGTTTGTCAGACCAAGATTATGGCGGCTTTGAAGAGTATTTTATCTATAATCAACATATCTATCATATCGCTTTTCAACCTCAGGATTTTTTCCATTACTTATCTTCTCCAGCTCTACTGCATTTCGTTTTTTTAAATAACTGATAATTTCTTCAAAATTCTTGTCTTGTGGATATACATCTAGCAACGGTTCCAACATTTTGAAATATTCAGTAACTTTTTCCCTAAATTCTTCTCTTGTAGGATTTTTAATTTTGTTTAGGCGGAACCAGATAGTAGCCCAACTACAACCTACTACATGTGGTAATAAATCAAAAGCTAATTGTATCTCAAACCGTTGGTCGTCTATCATGAATTATCGCTAATTAATTTTGCACCTGACTTGGCGAAATATGTAACGATGAAATCAGCACCCGCTCGCTTGATAGAATATAGTATCTCATTTATTATTTGATCTTCCTTGATCCAGCCTTGATTAGCTGCAGCCTTGACCATTGCATATTCGCCCGAAACGCTGTATGCAGAAATTGGAATATTGAATCTTTTCTTAGCTTCCGCAATTACATCAAGATAAGATAGTGCAGGTTTTATCATCACTATGTCCACACCTTCTTCAATATCTGCCTCGACTTCTCTCATGGCTTCACGTGGGTTTGTAAATGGAATTTGGTATGTTTTCCTGTCACCAAATTGTGGTGCACATTCCGCCGCATCCCTAAATGGTGAATAAAATGAGGAACTGTGTTTTGCTGAATGTGACATTATGATTACATCATTAAAACCTGCATCATCCAACCCCTTTCTTATAGCAGAAACTTGACCGTCCATCATTGCAGACGGAGAAACTACGTCAACACCTACCTTTGCCTGGCTAACAGCAATCTTTGTCAAAGTTTCTATACTCAAATCATTGTCTATCTTTTTGTCATTAATTATTCCGCAGTGGCCTGAGCTGGTATATTGACATAAGCAGACGTCAGCCATGATCGAAATTTTGTTACCAAAATTATTTTTTATTTCAGAAACTGCCTTCTGTACAATGCCGTCATCGGCGAATGCAGAAGTTCCTTTTTCATCTTTTTGTGAAGGAATACCGAACAACATTACTGCTGGAATTTTTAAATCAGAAATATTTTGTACTTCATTTGAAACCTCTGATAACGGCAACCTAACAATATCTGGCATTGAATCTACAGGTTTCTTTTTTTCCAAACCTTCTTCTACAAAAATTGGGCAAACCAAATCATTTACAGATAACCTAACTTCTTGGACTAGGTTTCTTATATTTTCATTAACTCTTAACCGTCTCAATCTTTTTGAGGGAAATGACGTCATGTTAAAAATCAAATAACAAGTAATATAATCTTAGATTACAGTATGGTTATTCCTTTTTCTTATAGTTGAATAATTTACTTGCTATTTCCAGCAATTCAGGATTTCCTTGTTCAGAGGCTTTTCTTAAATTATTCATGGGTGTAGAAACAATGCTTTCTACAACAGCTTTAGTTAACTCATCAATAATTTTGATTCTTTTTTCGTCTGTCTCCCCTAACATTTGAAGTGCCTTTTGCAGTTCCTTTATTCTCATAGAATCTGCATTGGTAAACACATCCTTAACCAGAGGTTCCGCATCAAGCCGTTTCATTGTAGCCTCAATAATTGGAACTTCTTCACTAATTATATTTTCCACAGTGGAAACTTTCTCCCTCCTCTTTTTCATGTTCTTGTCTACCATCTCAGCAATTTGATCAATGTTCATTAGTTTAATTCCAGGAATTGTGGCAACTTTTTCATCCACCGTTCTGGGATTTGACAAATCTAGTATCATC
>JACAST010000066.1 GCA_013390765.1 Marine Group I thaumarchaeote
CTTTTGTTAAGATCAGCAAAAGCCTTTGCATTCTCGTTGAAGGTCTTGATATTCTGACGGGTTGCATCAATTGTTGCTAGTGCCATCTTGTTTTGAACATCTTGAACCTTGCTAATCTGTTCGTTTGTTTTGTTTACAGCACTTTCTGTTGCTTCTGGAAGAGCAGTGTTGATTCCAGTCTTGTTTGCAAATTCTCTTTGCAAAGCAATAGTTGAATCTACAATGTTCTGAAATGCTTCAGTATATTCTTGCTGTAAGCTTGTAACAGATGTTTGATAGTTTGGGAATGATTTCTCAGCAGATTTAACATGTTTTCCGACAGTTTCTTCTACAGTTGAGAAAACGTCATTCTTCACTGTTTGGTTTGATTCGTTACTCATGGTTTGTTATAATTGGCACCATTATATATAGCTAGTGGTAATAAAAACCACTTGTTACCATTAACTACCATTTTCATTTATTCTTAGGGTTGACTGGAATCACAATAACTTGTACTAAATCGCCTTCATTCATACTAAGAGCTTGTCTTTCTGCCTCAGGAATTGAGATCCTTCCATTGCTACCAACAGTAGTCTTGAAAGCACCCCATGAGAGAAAGTTCGGCATCATATTTTGTAGATTGAATGGATTTTGGTAATTTGTCTGAATTGGATTCACATTCGTCGTGAAATCAGACTGCATCTTAGATGCATTTTCTAGCCACTGCCTGAATAATTCAGCTGGATCGTATGGGTTTTTCTTTCCTTCCATTACCACTAGTGGGTAGATTACCTTATAAAATGATCGCTAACTAAGAAAATCTGATACGATTTGAAAGAATGCTATTGGTTTTTCTACATATGGTACATGTCCACATCCTGTCATCTTGTAAAACCTACAATCATTGATACTTGAAATAAAAGATTGCGCATATTGAATAGGAATTACAGGGTCATTTTCACCCCAAATAATTAGTGTAGGAATTGTGATTAACTGCAATTTTTTAGTGATTACCTTGGAATTACTCAATCCTAGAAGAGTTGACATAAAGGCCATTTTTGCATTTGGCAATTGCATCATTTCTACGAACCTTGAAACAATTTTTTTGTCTATCACCTTTCCGTCCGACATAACTTGGAATGCGTTTAAGGCTGAATCAATATTCGGGTATAATGCAGCTGAAATGTACGCATCTAATGCAGGAGTTGAATGTTTCATGACACCAGATGGTGAAACAAGAATAAGTTTTCTCACATTTACATCATGATTTATGATAGATTCAGCAGCAATTTGGCCACCAAGCGAGGATCCAATGATATTCATCTCTTTAATTCTAACCTTGTTCACAAATTTAGATACAAATTCTGCAAAGTAATCAGTTGTATAGTCAACCATTGGCTTATCACTATATCCAAAGCCAATCAAATCTGGAACGATAACTTTGAATTTTTTAGCAAATAACGGTATTACATTTTCCCATCTTTCCGCAGAAGCCCCCAAGCCATGAAGTAAAAGAAGTGTGTTCTTCGAAGTTCCTTCCTCAAAATATCGTATTTTATTACCATCGATTTCAGTCGTTTTTATTGTCATTATTAGCTCGCTTAAATGGCTAAAATATAAGATTTTACAGGTTCATCAATTCATTATTTTCAAAGAAACTTTTGCATACAACTTATTAGATATATAACAGTATTTCAGGCATGAATATGGTCTTTCTGTATTTAGCATCCGGTGTTGTTGTCGGAGTTTTAGGCGGCATTTTCCTTGTATCCTTTTTCTATAACCCAGAAAGCCTATTTATGCCACCCTAGTTTTTAATTCGAAGCTTACGCATTAAGCTTAGTTATGACACTATTTTATGAACAAGACATACTGAATTTACTTTATGTTAGTTTTAAAATCAATCAAAAAAATCTTAGTTCCTGAATTTGACTTAAAATAATTAAAAACGAGTTTTCAGGCTTACACAATTCTTAAGATAATGTTAGTTACTGAATGACATTATGGGCAGATATGATAAAATAGTATATAGTCCAGTGGTTCCGCTTTGCATTATAGTCGTTGGAGCAATAATACTTTTGTTTAATCTAATTTAATACATTTTTTTAGCCTTGAAAAAACCCTATTAGAAAAACTGAAAGAAACCTTATCTTAATTTTTCATCAAAGTCTGATTCGTGAACTAGCTGACTTTTGTACTTCCTGACCTTTCTATTTTTTATGAACGATAAGGAAAAACTTGAAGCGATTAAGAAACTATTATCTATCAACACAGAGAGTTTTAAAGAATATGCAGGATATGTGGGTATTATTCATAATATTCTAGATGAAAAAATGACAATGAAAGAAGTAGATGATTATATCAGAGATAACTTTTAACTTAATTCATCATGGTCTGATTCGTGAACTAGCTGACTTTTGTACTTCCTGACCTTTTCTTTTTTATGAAATACATGTGTAGAACTTGTCAAAAACCATGTAATGATATTATACAACATCTTAGAAAAGTACATCGTTTTTCAGAATCTAACATAAAAGATACAATCAAAACAAACTCAGACTTCTATAATCATTGTTTTGAAAAAATAAAACAACCTAAATTCTAAAGACATGAAATGGCGATGGGTTATTGTAGGATTGGCTCTTTTTCCACTTGCAGGTTTAGCTATGTATCTAATTGGAATCTAACAAATGAAATTTAACTTGTTTAGATGGATTGTTTTTGGATCTGCTTTTTTAATTGCAGGCTATATTTTATATCTAATTGGATTCTAAATGGAAAACGATAATGAAAAAATCAACTAAAGAATCTTTACGACTAATTTTAGAAGATTTGCTTGATATTTTCAGACGACCAAGTCGGCATACTGGTGATTAACTCGATTCTTCAAAGTCTGATTCTTGTTTTTAGGTTTGCAAGATGAGCGACGATCTATATTTTGTAAACTGTGTAAACAAATAGGAATAAAAAATTTCTAAAAATCAGTTAAGTTGATCCCATGTTGACTTAACAATTGTTCTTTAACTTATCCGAAGAGTTAGGACACCATTTCTATATTTGAAATCAGTTACTTGCATTTCTTTTGAACCTTCAATTGGAACTTCTTTTGAAAATCCACCAGTTCCTCTAACGTTTAGCATCCCATCAATCAATCTTACCATAATTTTATCATCAGGACCTGGAACTTCAGCTACAAAAACAAATTGTTTATCTCCCTTAATCAGATCATAAACCCAATCTTTGTCTCTGCTTCTCTTGCTATGAATTTTGGCAGAGCCCTTATCAGTAAGATAGAGTTCAACCTTGGGACCAAACAAACCACTCTTTTCTTCTACTTTCATCAGGCCCCTCTTTTCTAAATCCTCCAAGATGGAAGCCAGTTCGTCACGCTCAAGACCAGTAATTTTTTGTATCTTTTCAAAATTTT
>JACAST010000020.1 GCA_013390765.1 Marine Group I thaumarchaeote
CTACTTCTTCAACGATTTTAGGTTCTACCTCATCAATAACATTTTGTTCTATTTCTTCTATAATATCAGGTTCGTGTTTTGGTTTTTCATTTTTCTTTTTTATTTTTCCAAAGTATCGTTTAAAATCCATAGAATATTTAGGAATTTATTACTAAAAAATGATTGGAAATTTTGATTATTAATAAAATAATTGGTGTTTTGACTTGAATGGCATTGAGAAATCATTTAGCACTAGTTTTTTCTGTTTGCCATTTTTTAGTGCATATGTTTTTCCATCATAAGTACACACACAATCTATAACCATCTTTTTTTTATCCCAAACTTTGTAGAATTCACGTAATTCTCGTTTTTCGTATTTGCCAACTCCTATTCTTTTTTTTGAGAGAAATTTAAAGGCCAAAATTACCTCACGCTTTTGATAAACCTGAAAATTATCAATCCAGTTTAGACACCTTTCTATTTGATCAAATGGGACTTGTAAGGTTGTTCCAGTTCCAGATTTTGCCTCAATTGTAAAAATTGTACTTTCCACATTATTTACAGTTAAAACATCTGGTAAAGCAACACTAGGAGAACCAAGTCTAAATGCCTTCCAGGATTTAATCGAATTGAATCTTTTAACAAGTGTATTTTCCCAATTATACCCTCGCTGTCTTCTAGTTTGTGCAGTTTTTTTATTGATTTTCTTTATTCTTTCATATTCATTTTGATCTTTAGAAATCAAATTTTGATTTTTTTTGATTAAAATTGACATATTTTTGATTTATTTTGATAATATAGAATACTTGGTAATTATATTATCAACTATTATGTTAATTGAAATTATGAATAACAAATAATTAATTTATGTAATTTAATATAATAAAGATGCCCTGGGATGATGGATTTTACTGTACATACTGCGGAAAAGATTTTGGTGATCAACCGGATAAACTAGCATTACATATTAGAGATTTTCATGAAATAGAACAAAATGTTATTGATGAGGTAGAACCTAAAATCGTTGAAGAAGTAGATGTTAATGTAAAGAAAACTCTGAATTTTGTGGATTCAAGGAAAGATCCACATGAATATCTTAAAAGATATCTTAAGGAACCAAAATACAAAGACTGGTTCAATCGTAATTATCCCAATAATACAATTTACGATGCAGTTGGGTTATCAATATCGGATTATCTAAACATGAAAAGAGAATTATTTCCAGAATTAGAGAGAATTAATGAAGAAGAATCAAGCAAAGAGAAAAAATCTGATAATACAAATTTTAAACCAACAATTACACATGAAACTAAAACTAGCTTTGATGAATTCGTTGATGAGCGTATATTAGTTAGTCATAACGCATTTGGGAACAAAGAAATGAAGATTAAGATACTTGAAGTATCTGACGAAATTGCGCCATTGACATCAAAATTTGGCGACCGCATTAAAATAAATAAAATTATTATTACAATCAAACATTTACAAACTCAGCAAATTGAAGAGGGGGAATTCGACATAGAATCTATTGAGAGAGAACTAATTGAAAAAAGGCATTATACATCTAGTAATCGATGGGTTCCTACAGATGTTATCAAAAATGGTTATGTAACAAACTCTAGACATACTGGATTAATCAGTGATGCTGTTGCTCTAGACTATATAGCATTTTGAAATATCCGTTAATATAATTTTGAATGAATTTATTACAAGAAAAGTATAAGAAGGCTAAAGAAAATTCTTAGCAATGATAACAAAAGAAATTAATATTAATGGAGAAAAATTTCTTCTTACACTTACTGATCAGATCATAAATCAAGTTAATAATCTAAAGGCACTTTATAACGTTGCATATGAAGATCCTGAAAGTTTTGAACAAGTTAGTACAGAAATTTCGTCTACTATACAGGAAATTTCTAATTCAGTTCAACCAAAACCTAGTGATAGCCATTTAGATAATTTAATACAACAGATAATCAAAACCGTTGATGATAAAACTGAACAAATGAACAAACAATTAAAAGATAAACCAATTACTAAAAAGAATAAAAAAACAAAAGCAAAAAAATGAATTTTAGTTCGTTCTTAATTAGCAATGTTTAACATTATTCATAACTGATGAAAATACGTTTTAGTTATATCTGACAGTGTTATGATATAAGTATGGGTACACATTGTGAATGTGGAATTTGTGGGCATTTTAATGAAAAAGATTGTATCGAAAAAGAATGCAAGTGTTGCAGTAATTTCCATCTAAGATCTGGTTCTAAAACAAATGAAAAATAACATAACAAAAAACTATAACTCGATTAATATTGTTTGAAGTTTTTCAATTAGTTTTTTATCATTCAATGAATCTATAATCAACAATCTCAAATTTTTTAGCCTGTCGGAATCCTTGTAATACACTTGTCCTAATATTTCAATTTCCCTTGTAAAATCATACGTATCAATATAATATGTAGCTAATTTGTATAGAGCAACTAAATGGTCTGTTTGATATTTTTTCCCATCTAATTTACTACGCACAACTTGCAAGAGTCCACTAATTTTGGATAATTCTTTTTTAATTATTTCAAGATCATTTGGGTTATCATTTAATTCAGTTAATGTTTTATAGGAAGCCAAAATTTGTCCTAAAATTCCTTTTAAATATTCATCAATAGTTACCAATACAATTGATAATTAACATAACCATTCAAAAAGTTTAGGAATGTTGAATCAAGATGACATTAGAATTTTGCCAAATCTCTTATCTTTAAATTACTGGTAACCACAAATGTGACATTGCAAGATAAATCATATTTAAAATGCATTAACAACAAATGCGGAAAAGAATATCCGATTCCCATTATTGAATTTGAATGTGTGTGTGGAAATCTTTTAGATGTTAAATACAAAGATACTCCTTCACAAAATCTTAAAGATGTGTTTTATCAAAGAAGAAACCCACAAGGAAGTATATTTAACGAAAGTGGTGTATGGCGATTTCGTGAACTATTAAATTTTTGTGGAATAGATACAGAAGATCTAAATCAATGCTCACATCACTTGGTTTCACTTGATGGTGCTGAAGGAAGACAATCTAAACCATATCATATGTCAAAAGTTGCAAAATTTGTGGGAATTGAAAATGAAAAATTAATGTTACAACCAGAAGGTTACAATCCAAGTGGTTCATTTAAAGATAATGGCATGTCTGCTGCTGTGACACATGCAAAATTAGTAAACGCAAAAAAAATCATTTGTGCATCAACTGGTAATACATCAGCTTCAGCAGGGATGTATGCTGCAAATGAAAATATGGAATGTGATGTGTATATTCCAGAAGGTGAAATTGCTCCAGGTAAACTTAGTCAAGCATATCAATTTGGTACACAAATAATACACGTTCATGGAAATTTTGATGATGCGTTTACTAAATCATTAACTGCCGCTAAAGAATCTGGAGGTTATACAGTAAATTCAATTAATCCATTTAGAATTGAGGGCCAAAAAACTATTCCATATCGTGCTTTAGAATTCTTAGAATGGGAAACTCCTGATTGGATAGTTTATCCTGGCGGTGCACTTGGTAATACATCAAGTTGTGGAAAATGTTTAATGGAATTATATGAATGGGGTTGGATTAAAAAAATTCCACGAATAGCTGTTATTAATGCTGAAGGTGCTAATACTTTAGATATTTTATACAATGGTAAATTTGAGGATACTGAATTACGATGGAATGATGGAAACCTTGATACTGAATTAATTAAACGATATTATACTAAAATGAGTAAAGATGGAATACGACCAAAAACAAAGGCTACTGCAATACAAATTGGTAAACCATCTAACTTACTGAAGGGATTACGAGCGTTAGAATTTACAGATGGAATTGTTATTAGTGTAACCGATAAAGAAATGTTAGATGGAATGTCAATAGTGGGATTAAATGGTTTTGACTGTGAAATGGCTTCAGGTGCAGTTCCAGCTGGCATAAAGATACTGCTTAACAAAAATATCATGAAAAAAGATGATAAAATTATTGGTATTTTAACTGGAAGACAGAAAGAACCATTATTGCCTATAAATTATCATAATGAACCAACAAATCAGTTTGCAAAGCCGCCAAAACAATGAATAATTCTTTAGGCTAAGACTGTAAATGTGAAAGCTTAAAAGAGTCTACTGCTAATTAGTAGTATATAGAAATGTGGTTGATAGTAAGTTAATGACTGTTAATTTAGTCATCAAAAATATTAGGTTTAAAAAATGCAATTAACATTTGAAATAATATCATTAATTGTTTTAATCGGTTTGTCTGGATTTTTCAGTGGTTTGGAAGTAGCATTAGTTGGAGTTAGACGCTCAAAAGTTCATCAAATGCTTAATAAAAAATTGTCAGGTGCCACTTCCCTTCACAAGCTTAAATCTAATCCTAGCAGAATGATGGCAAGTGTCAACCTAGGAAATAATCTAGTTAATGTGTCATCTACTGTATTAGCAACTGATATTGCACTAAAAATTTTTGAAAACAATGGATTAGCAATTGCAATTGGTGCAATGACGTTTTTAATCCTAGTTTTTGGTGAGATAACCCCAAAAACATATTGTAACGCTAATGCCGCAAAAATTGCACTTCGATATAGTAGAGTGTTACTTGCATTTAGTTATGTGTTTTATCCAGTGGTATGGATTTTTGAACAGATAACAAAAGGAATAATAAAATTAACTGGTAGCAGTGATGAACCACCTAGATTAACTGAAGAAGAAATTAAAGGTGTAATTGAACAAGGCCTTGAAGATAACGCAATTGAAAAACAAGAAAGTAAATTAGTTTATGGTGCACTGAATTTTGATGATATTGTAATTCGTTCAGTAATGACTCCAAGAACCAAAATGTTTACGCTTAATTCAAAGATGCTGCTTTTTGAAGCATTACCATTAATCAACAAAAGCGGATTTTCCAGAATACCATTATATGGAAAAAATCATGATGAAATTACAGGAATTATTAATGTTAGAGATATTTTAAAATATTTAGAAATCGATCAGAAGATGATTAATCTACAACAACTTGCAAGAAAACCTATTTTTGTATCTCAAGAAAAAAAAGTTAGTGAACTATTAAGAGAGATGCAAGGAAGAAAATCGCACATGGCAATAGTTTTAGATGAATTTGAAGGAGTTGAGGGATGCGTTACATTGGAAGATCTGTTAGAAGAAATTGTTGGTGAAATACATGATGAAACAGACGTATCAAAATCTAATTTTCAAAGAGAGGGTAGTAATGTAATAATCACAAATGGTGATATAGAGATTGATGAAATCAATGAAATTTTCAGAACAGATATTCCTCAGGGTAACGATTACGCTTCACTCAGTGGTTTATTACATGAGAGATTACGTGATATTCCAAAAGAAGGCGATAAAATTGTTATAGGTAAACTTCGTATTATTGTAGAAAAGGTTCTAAGTAACAAACCTGAAAAAATCAGGATTGAAAAAATTATAATTTAATCTTTTTTTGAAAAATGCTCTTCTAGTAATTTTTTCTTTTCATCCATATTGAACAATTTTTCTGTTCGTTTTAGTGCATCTTTATAATCACGTTGAAATAACATTGCTTGTAACAACATATAATTCTCTGGAATTACAAGACCAGTTTGATCATCAGAATACATTAATTGAATTGTATCACCAATAGAAGTAGTCATATTAGCATGAATGTGTAGCATGTTTGTATCCTTAAAATTAAATTTTGTAGATTCAGCAAAGTCACGAATATCTTTTGTTCCTTTAGCCCTCCATAGAATTGCAATTCCATATTCGTTCTTAAATAATTCGTGGATTTCATCTGAAGTTGGTGCATTTTCATTGAAACGTATATCCATAATATGTAAATGCATTTGTCTGGTAGGAACTTTAATTGCTCTAACGAAAATAGGTATATCTTTTCCAAAAAATGCTTTTACATCTGTTCCATGATGTGGATTCTCTGTCATTTCAATTGTGTCGTCAATTTGTTTATCAGTTTGCTCCAAATCCGCCCACCTTCTTACCAATGTTACATCAATTCTAGTTAATTTATCAGCATATTTTTCTCTCAGTGGATTTAAAATTCTACCCATACCAGTTACGTTACAACTTCCCTGCATCACGTATTTTTTATCAAATGCTTCAGCATAGTTTACTCTAGAATTAAAAAGAACATCTGCTACTCTATTACTATTAAAAATAGTTTCACCACCCTGAAAAATAGCTTTAATATCTCTCGATTCATAGATGTTTTTCTTATTAAGAAATCCTTTGCCTCCTGGAGAAGCATCGATCACTAAATCACAATTATCCAAAATAGATTCAATTGATCCTGAGATATTATAATCTTTGAAGTTATCATTTTTATCTTCAGGAACATAAACGGAAAATCCATCATTAATAGCGTGTTGTACTTTTTCATCTGGAGAATGTTTTCCAATTCCTATAACATCAATATCAGAATCATCTTTGATAAATTTTGCAATACGACTGCCAATTGTTCCATATCCATTTACAAAAACTTTTTTCATAGTTGTTTTCAGAGATTCTTATTTATTTACATACTGCATGTTTAATGATTTACAATCAATAAATTGAATTTTCTTAGTTATTTTAAGTCATGATGATGTTGTTACACTAGGTGTGATAGCAATACTAACGTTTTTTGTGATCGATCAAAACAATAATGTATTAAAAATCACTGGTGCGCAACGTTACGATGTTTTTAAAGAAGTGTTTGATTCATTGCTTGAAAAATAGCAATTTTAGATACGATTTCTATAAATGTAAAAATTTAATGATAAAATCTGAAAAAACTTACAGGATATCTATATATTCTAAGTTGAAAAGGCATGCTCATGGCAGCTGGCATAGATAATATTGGTATATACATTCCACAGCTTTATCTTGATGCATCTGATTTTGCTAAAGCAAGGGGATTAGATCCAGAAAAATTAGAACGTGGTTTAGGGATTAAACAAATGGCAATTGTTGATACAAATCAGGATCCTGCATGTCTTGCTGCAAATGCTTGCTTAAATGTCATGCAAAAAACCAAACTATCTCCTGATGAAATTGGCAGACTGTATGTTGCAACAGAATCATCACTTGATGAGTCAAAGGCCATGAATTCTGACGTTATTGGAATGTTGGAACAGGTTTATGGTGAAGGGACTTTTGGACATTGCGGTGGAATTGAATGTAAGTTTGCATGTGTTAGTGGTTCATATGCATTATATGATAATACTAATTGGATTAGAGCTGGCGAAGCTGAAGGCAAATATGCGCTAGTTGTTGTTTCAGATATTGCAAAATATGATTTACGTTCTAGTGGTGAAGTAACACAGGGAGCAGGCGCTGTTGCAATGCTATTAAATGATAATCCTAGATTGTTAGCATTTGATCCTAAAGTTACATCAACATCAATCAAAAATGAATATGATTTTTACAGACCATTTGGTAAAGAAACTCCAATTGTTCATGGCCAATATTCTAATCTTCTTTATTTAATTCAAGTAAAAAATGCATTAATTGAATATAAAAGAAAAATCATCAAGACTGGGTTAATTAAACTAAAAGAAGGCGAAACGATTCTTGATCATGTTGATTATCTAAATATGCACCTCCCGTATAGCAATATGGGTAAAAAAGCGCTAGCTTATCTTGTTAGACATGAATGGAGAGATTTACCAAGATGGAAAAAAATCATTGAAAAAATAGGAATGAATGAACCTATTCCAAAAGATCCGCGTGGGACAATTGAATCTGTTCTTGCGGATGCAGAATTTATGGCTAAAGATCATCAGTTTACAAAATTATTTACGAGTATAGAAGAGTATGACGAACTTTATGAATCAAAACTTGCTAGCTCCTTGATTGCATCTAAAATGATCGGTAATCTATACACCGCATCATTATATCTTGGATTTAGAAGCAGCCTAGAGTTTGAATATCAAAAAGGAGTTAACTTAAATGGAAAACGTGTTGGGTTTTGTTCTTATGGTAGCGGATCTAGTGCGATGATCTTTAGTGGTGTGATACAACCTGAATATGAACAAATTGTAAAAGAAATGAATCTTGAAGCGGAAATTGGACCTAGAATTAAGCTATCTCTAGAAGAATACGAAGAGCTTCATGAAAATAAGCGTGACCCAGATGATACTATTCGTTCAGCCAATAAAGAATTCGTTCTTGTTGATATTAAAACATCTGCTAAAAGGAAATGGGAACGTCATTATGCATTTGTTGATTAAGACACAGAAATAAATTATTAGATTTCTAACCAATTCCCTAATTAAATTACTAGAATATTTCGAATATTGTGAAAAGATTAGTTCCTTTTAGGAAACCGTTGGTTAAATCCTCGAGTATTCGAGATATTCCAATGCAAAGGTCGATTGTTTTGTATTATTCTGCGATAAAATCAGAACAAACGAAAAAAACCTATACGTTCGTTCTTAACAAGTTTAGAGAATATTTTATCATCAAAGACTACGATTCGTTAGTCTCAATAGGTTCTAAGAAAATTCAAGTAATGATAGAAGATTATGTTTTGTATCTAAGAAGTAAGAATTCGAGTTATGGTAGTATTCATAACGTGATTTGTTCACTAAAGCTGTTTTTTTCCATGAATGACATTGTTTGTAATTGGGTTAAAATTAACAAAATGAAGCCTGAAAGAAAAAAGCTGAGGGGTGATAAACCGTATACAACTGAAGATTTACGAATTATCCTAAAGCAAGTTTCTAATTCACCATTATGGAATTCATTGATTCATTTTATGGCTTCAAGTGGCGTTAGAGATGGGTTTTCTGAAGAATTAAGGATTAAAGATCTACAAGACATGAAAAATGGTTGTAAATCTGTTAAAGTCTATGCAGATTCAAAAGATGAATACTATACTTTCATTCATCAAGAGGCCGTTATTGCATTAGAAGAATACTTTGCATATCGTAGAAAGAAAGGTGAAAAACTATCACCTGATTCTTGGGTTTTTACAACTGCATTGAATCCACAAAGACCAATGACAACAGGTCTAATTTCTGCTTGGTTAACTGAAATTGTAAAGAAGACAAGTGTTAATCGTGGTGAAAAAATCAACGGACGATATGACATTATGATTGTTTACGGTATTAGAAAACGATTTGATACAATCTTAAAGTCAAATTCAAAAATCAATGTCAATATTGCTGAGAAAATATTTGCTCATTCTGTTAGTATTCCGTTAGATAATCATTATTTCAAACCAACGTTAGAAGTGATGTTTGATGAATATCAAAAAGCTATTCCTGACTTGGTGATTGATCAAACCATGAAGCTAAAGTTAGAACTTGAAAAAAAGAATAAGCAGTTATCAAGTTTAGAAGTTAAAGACCGTAGAATTGAACAATTAGAAAATGTATGTTCTGAGCTTAAAATTAATCTGAATGAGTTAAATTCTAAGCTATCCTGAAATCATTAATTCCAAATCTCTTATGTTTGAAATATTGCTTAATAGCGTTAGAATCTCTTGGGTTTTCATTTTGTAGTTTTTGAAAATGGGCCTCTAATGCATTTTCACATTTCTTAATTCTTCTTTCAGCTTCAGGTTTAGTGATTAATCCTAATGACCGTTGAAGATGGGTTCTGGTGATAAACAGCAATAATGTATTAGAATAGAGTTCCATATTTTCAAAACATGCTTTTATTTTTTCAGTTTTAGGCTTGAATTCACCTTTTTTATCAATGACTTGTATTGATTTTCTCAAGCCTGATAACCATTCTGTAGTTTTGTAAATTCCTATCTTTTGAAACATTGGTTTTTTCAATTTTTTAATTATTAACCTAGATTTTTCTAACATTCGTAATTGAAACTTAAAAGCAGATTCAAATTCTTCCTTCCTGATTAAAACAACCCTAACAACTTTAATTTCTTTTCCACCTTCATTTGTGATTCGTAATTGCCCAGTTTGTATCATCTCGTTTATTTTCTTGAAACAATTATCCCTTCTTCCTTTTGTCTTAGCATGAATCTCGCTTTTGTTCCTTGGTTCATTAGCAAATTCCCATATCTTATGTTCTAGTTCTTGCTCATGCATTAGTTCCATTTATGAAACCGTTGGTTATAAGCTGGTATTCGTGGTATTCAATTATGTCGGAACTAGAATTAGAAAAACCTGATTACATGACAACGATCAAGCTTCATTCAAGCGTTAGAAAACGATTAGCAAAACACGCAAGAAAAGACCAAACGTATGAAAATTTGATTGTTGAACTGTTAGACAAAATAGAAGGTGATTAATTGAACAGCGTTACTCACTCTATTTTTTGTTCTTATTGTAAAATGTCTATCAAAGAACATACTGCTAAGGATCTAGTCAACTGTTCACTTAGAATAATTGATGAGGTGAATCTTTCGTAGCTGACTAATGAGTATAGCCTGAAACTCACTAGCCAACCTTACGGATAAAATTATGTATAATTCACGTATTAAAAAACGTTCTAAGACACATGATTTTAGCTTAGTACTTAGTAGAAAAGAGACGTATTGCGTTGTTGCATGTACTGATTATCCTAGATGTGAACGTACGATCACTATTTTTGTTAAGAGGGATTTTTGATGTCTCAAATGTATCCTGCCTTTTCGCAAAGTAAAAAATCTAAATCCAATTACGAGTTATTAGAACAACTTAAGCAAAATTCTCTCAATTGGTATGAAGTAGAACATCAGGGTTACAGATTACCTTCAACATCAAATCCTCACGAATGGTGTGGTAAATGGATTTGGAAAGGTTGTTTGAATGTTTCAGGCCATGCAGGAACAGAAGCTAACGGTAAAGGGTTTGTTCGTAGTTTTAAGAGAACATGTTTTAGATCAATTTGTGAGGAGTGCGCTTCTAGTTGGATTAGTAGGGAGTCAAATAAATCTGCTTCTAGATTAGACCATTATGAGAAAATCACGGATGAAAAATCTAAGCATATCATATTATCACCACCTGTATGGGTACGTGATAAGCCAGTTTCAGAGTTAAAGAAAGAAGCTTATCAGATTCTAAAAAATCTAAATGCTAAAGGTGGTTGTATGATTACTCACCCATTTAGAGAACGAAAACAGAAATTATTAGACGGTACAACAAAATCATATTGGTACCCTTCAATTCATTTTCATGTTGTTGGTTATGGTTGGCTTAACTACAGTTTAGTAGTTGAGAATTTTAGAAAATCGGGTTGGATTGTGAAAGATAAGGGTGAACGTGAATCTAATTATGGAACGATTAGATACATTCTATCTCATGCAGGTGTTAAGAAAGGATTTCATAGTTTAACTTGGTTTGGTGACCTATCATATAGCAAATTGTCAATGCCAAAATACGAAAGTGAGTTTCTAAACTGTCCATATTGTAGTGAAAAGATGAAATTAATTGTAAATCGTGATGTATCGTTAGGTGAACCACCACCACAACAAATGGAATGTATTATTGATGTCTTGGAATGGTTTATTCCTGAATATCCACAATTTTTAAGATGAGTGTTATCTTAGAATGATATGGAATGTGTAATTTGTAGTGCGATTATAAAATGGTTTAAGAAAAAAGACGATAAAGACGATAAAGACGATAAAGACGATTCAATGAATACACTAGACAGTTTATGAACGATAAGGAAAAACTACGAATGGCAAAAAATTTAGTAAAATCGAATAACAAAAAAATCAAAAAAGCTTTAGAACTTCTTGATAAGTTATCTGTGTTGACAAATGAAGATATGCACTTACTCAAAGAAATCAAAGAAATTTTAGAAGATAAATCTTAAGATAATTTTTCATCAAGGTCAGATTCGTGACCATAACTAAGTCCTACGTTCAGGAACTAGCTGATTTTTGTACTTCCTGACCTTTCTATTTTTTTATGTCTGATAAATTAGAAAATTGTCCTGTTTGTAAGAATAAACTAAATGAACACAGAGTTCAAGATTTTATAGATTGTATTCAGAAATTATTTGAAAAAAATAAAGGTAATCGTAGAATTTTCAGGCAAACAGAGGTTAATCCAACAAAGATAATTCTCACAGGTAATGCTAAAAATCAAGAAGCTTTGAGTGTGATTACTGACTTGATTAAGAATAATGGGTATGCAACTCAATACTCACAGAATGATAAATTAGCGGTTAAATATCTTCTAGTTCAAAAGCAATTACTAGAAAAACTAAGAGACATCTTGGTCTGATTCGTGAACTAGCAGACTTTTGTACTTCCTGACCTTTCTATTTTTTATGAAATGGAGAGAAAAGATTGGCTATTACGCTAAAGAAATTAAAAAAGAAATGAGAGAGACAGGAAGTCCAGCTTCAGGGGACTTCGATAGTCTCGAAGGATTTTATGCCGATAAGGAAAAAATCAAAAAGGCTTTGTCAAGGGTTGATGAATTAATTGAATTATATGATGATGAAGATAAAGAAAAAGTAGTTGATCTTAAAGAAATCAAGAAGTTACTTTCAGTTTCGTCAATCAATGAGGCAAGAGAAAACTTAATCGCATATTATCCATTGACATGTTTAGACTATTTGGAAGAAATCAAAAAAATCTTAGAAAAATAATTAAAAACGAGTTTTCATTCACTACGCTTTGAGATTCTTGATAGCAGACTTTTGTACTTCCTGACCTTTTCTTTTTTTATGTCTGATGGAAGAAGGAATTACCAAGCTGATAAGGAAAAACTACGAATGGCAAAAAATTTAGTAAAATCGAATAACAAAAAAATCAAAAAAGCTTTAGAACTTCTTGATAAGTTATCTGTGTTGACAAATGAAGATATGCACTTACTCAAAGAAATCAAAGAAATTTTAGAAGATAAGTCTTAAGATAATTTTTCATCAAGGTCTGATTCGTGACCATAACTAAGACCTATGTTCAGGAACTAGCTGATTTTTGTACTTCCTGACCTTTCTATTTTTTATGGAATGTGTAATTTGTAGTGCGATTATAAAATGGTTTACGAAAAAAGACGATAAAGGCGATAAAGACGATATGACTGATTTGAACTCATGCTAATCATGAACGATAAGGAAAAAATCAAAGAAGTTTTAGGAATACTAGAAATAAAGATTAAGGATTACGAAGATGAGCACAAAGAATTTTTTGATAGTATGCAATATGCTGAGGCTTCTAGGTTTAAACATATGAAAGAACTTCTGGAAGAAATCAAAAAAATCTTAGAAAAATGACGCTGAAAGAAGAATATCAGAAGAAAATAGACCTAGTGAACAAGCTACTAAAAGACAGAAAAAGTACAGGAAAGTCAGATGTCACAACGGCAGAATACGAACACATGAGAGATGTCTATCAGTATAGAATTGACGCAATGAACAGGATAGAGGAAAAACGTAAAAAAGTTCATGTGAATAACTACGAAGAAATGATTTCTCAAACTGCATCTAGAAGAGGTACTTTCTGCGAGAAATGTGGTAATACACTAAAGTCAACAGCAAAGTTTTGTGGTAGTTGTGGTAATCAAGTATGACTAGATGATATCTTCTGAATTTAGCTGATTTTTGTACTTCCTGACCTTTCTATTTTTTATGGAATGTGTAATTTGTAGTGCGATTATAAAATGGTTTAAGAAAAAAGACGATAAAGACGATAAAGACGATATTACTAATCATGAACAATAAGGAAAAAGTCAAAGAAGCTTTACGAATAGTTAACAAAAGTATTGAAAGTATGAAGATAAAGGATATGGACATGAGTACAGGAGCAGGAGTGTGGTGGAAGTTGGACATGGAAAAAATCAAAAAAATCTTAGAAGAAGATTAAAAACGAGTTTTCAGGCTTACACAATTCTTAAGATAAAGTTAGTTCGCTTCGATACTCACGATTCTCTTCTCACCACTTTCTACTTGATTCTTTAGCTTTCTCAAGATTTTTTTTTCGATACTTTCTGCTTGCTCTTATAAATTTCTCTCGATTCTCTTC
>JACAST010000039.1 GCA_013390765.1 Marine Group I thaumarchaeote
TTTCTTAAGGAGAACAAAAAAGCAAGAACAAAATTGACATCTAAAGAAGCAACTCTCTTAGATTATAGTGAAGAGGGACGTGCTCTTCTATCTCAACAATCAAGTGCACCCCTTGAAGGATTCGCGACACATACCGTAGATGCAAGCATTGCTGAATTCATGAAGGATGCAAAAAACGAAGTAGAGAAAGGACATTTCTATCTTTTATGGCATTTGCTATACGTTGAAGAAGTACTAGAAGATGTTGCAGAAAATGCAATAATTGATGGTGCATATGATTGTGGAATTGACGCGTATTTGGTGGATACTTCAGAAAAAAGAATCAGGTTATTTCAATCAAAGTATGGTGAGGCTCACTCTATAGGAGCAATTGACAAATTCGTCAAGGATGTAGAGCGGTTCAAAAAATTAGAACAATCAAAGATCAAACGCGACGAATTACAATATCTTTGGAAGCACCTTCATGAGAAAAATATGAAGATAGAATTGTTTTACGTAACTGATAATGAAATAGACAGTTATGAAAGTGATGAAGTAAAGGTTGTGGGCAAGGAGCAAATCTATCAAATACTGTGGGAACGCATTAAGAAACCGGCCAAAGGCGAAAAGGCCAGTTTAAGGATTCAAAAATGCCTTGAACATGGTAATGCATTATGCTGTATCGTTTCTGCATTTGACTATGCAGATTTCGTAGAAAGGAACGAACATTATGCCTTCGAATCGAATATTAGAAAACATCTTGGCGGAAAAGGATCAATTAACAAAGGAATTACAAAAACTCTAGAAGAAGATCCTCATAATTTCTTTGAATGGAATAATGGTGTTACCATAACTGTGGACAATTACTCGATGAAAAATAATCAGCTTAGCCTAGGAGGAGCACAAATTGTCAATGGCGCACAAACATCTAAGAGCATTCTTGATAGAAAAAAGAAGACAAACAATCTAGATGCAGAAGTTTTGGTTACCATTATCAAAACTAAAGATGAGAAACATCAAAGAAATATCACCAAATACAGGAACTCACAAAATGCTATCAAGGGCAAGGACTATGTCTCACTAGAGGATTATCATATTTCAATACACCAACAGTTACAAAGAATAGGCTATTTCTATGAACATCAACAGGGCTCTTGGCTGAACCTTCCATCTTCGGAAAAAGCTAAATTCAATGGTGATGAAACTTACAACAAGTACCTATCAGATAAAAAAGAAAAATGTAGAATCAAAGATGATACTGCAATTGCCTCATTTGTATCATATTTTGAACAGAAACCAAATGACGTGTATGGTGGCATAAGCAAATATCTTCCCAAAGGTGCAAAATATGAAACTGTATTTGATGATGAACTAGAATGTGATTATCGATACTTCCTATTTCCACATTTAATTCGTGAATATGCTAAAAATAAATTGGGATACGACAGAAGTAATAAACAAAATAGATACAAAAAATATGCGCAGAATCTTTTTGTGGCAGTTACCGGAAGAATAATTCACAAAAACATTCTGGGAAAAAATGATGACTTTAAGAAGGATATTTTCGAATTGGAAAAGATAATTCAAAATGTTGGTTTATTCATAAAAATTCTAAAAGCCTGTGACAAGGTTGTAACAAGTTTTCTTGGAGATTTTGTGGTGGAAAGAAAGATAGATGAGGCTAATACTGCTCATAACTTTTTTTCAAACCAAGTATATAGTAAAGACATGTTAGAAGTAATAGATTCAAAAATTAGACAAGAACGAGAAGAAATAGATTATATCAAAAAAACAATTTCTGGTCTTTAATCAAATAATTTTCAAGAAGGTAGACGTCCAGCCAAGTAAATTCTTGCAGGAGGTTTACAATGGCCAGACATTCTACCGGTAATTTATAACAAAAACTTCTATATAACAAAACACATTTTACACTACAAATTTTATAATCAGGTATGGTCTTTACGAGAAATAAAAAAAGTGCTGATGCACATGATTCTAATGGAAAATGTACATTATGTGGTGGAAGAATTGAACAGGTATTCTTACCTATGAAAGAATGGGGTATGGACGGACATTTATGCGGTAAATGCTATTCAAAAAAAATTGCAGAGTTTTATCCTGGCAAGCATGAAAGAGTAAACCTTTCAGAATAGCGACAGTTCCTTATCTGCTATTATTTCTTCTCAGTATATTTATTAACAGAAAAACAATTCCAAGCTAGTACATCGTCCTTTATTTCAGTCTCTGTAAGAAATTTAATGTCAGTAACAGTTTTTTTCTTTTTTAGCATGTTTATTTGAAAGGTTTCAAATTTCTTGCAATCACAGTCCTCAAAAAGACAACTGTCATTGCCTTCCCCCTCTTCGTGGTCCTCCTTGATATGACCGCAGTTACATTTTGCATCGTCTTTGACATCTTTTTTGAATTTTTTTGTATAAGCGCCTAATCGCAGATATGCAGTGCCTTCCTGACCTTTTTTAAAGCGCTCATAGTGACGAGATTTTGGAAGAACTTTGAAAAGAAATCTGTTGTTTTCGGTCTTACGAGATTCTGCTCCCATTATGAACCAGTAAGTATCACCTGTTTCTACGAATCTAATTTTAATAGAATGATCGTTCCACCACTTGATTGTTTCCAGCCAAAAGATCCGTGCCTCTTTAAAATTATTGAATAAAGGCAGTAAATTCATTCGTAGGTCATAATAACGATAAGCAATACCAACAAAATCATCAAACCACTGATATGACGAATCTGAAGACAACATTACGAAATCAAATTAATATTATATGTACTTGATTACTTTTGCAGTTATACTCTTATATCCGAGTAATTTTAAATTGTTACAATGGTAGTTTATAGAACCAGCATGCAAATTGTAGCAGATCTTTTAGTCGCTACAGATCAATGCGGACAGGAAGGAATCAAAACTACCTCATTGCTTACAAAGGCTAATCTTTCACATTCAAGGCTAGAAAAATTTGTAAGTAATTTAACTGGAGCAGAACTTATCAACAAAATTGAATACGATGGAAAGAATGTATTCGTGATTACTCCAAAGGGCAGACAGTATCTTGAGCAATACAAAAAATTTGCTGATGTTGCAGGATCTTTTGGTTTAGAAATCTAAAAGTTATTACTTAAATTTTCTTCTTCTCTCTCTATTAGCTCTCTGTCTTTCTTTCTTCGCTTGATAAGAACTATAAACAATAACTGTAATTATGCCTCCAATTGACGCATAAAACAATAAAATAAATGGCTGTTCCCTAAGTTCACCCGTAGCTGGTTCGATAAACGCTATTGGTATTCCAATCATCAAAAAACCCAAAACCACCAATAGGTACTTGTCCATGAGAATTTGTTCTTGTAAAGCCATATATCTTTTTGATGTTTACTAATTTACATTGTCAAAAATTCTAGAAATGATTGGGTTGGTTTTGATTGGTGGAACCATTTACTCGTTTGTTGGAATGACAGAATCAGAACTACGATGGCCAATATTTTGGTCGTGTGCTGGAGGAGCATTGGCAATCATATTATATAGAAACTACATCAGGAAAAGAAAAAAAAATATGTAGATATTATGACATAAAATAAAAGACAAAACTACACACCGACAGATCTATTAAGGAGCGTTTTAGGATAATGGAAGGGGAGTATGACAGAACAAACTGAATGGTGGAAGGGACTAGGAGAAGAACTTGAAACAGACATAGAAACCCTAGATGATAAAACCGAAGACTCTTAAAATTATTTTTAAAAAAATGTAATTGAAAAACATTGTTAATTTTTATGAAAGCCTCGAGCGAGATTCGATCTCGCGACCTAACGCTTACGAGGCGTTCGCTCTACCAGGCTGAGCTATCGAGGCACTAACTATTTCCTCTCAGAGTTTATAAAAAGCGTATCTAAGTTTGAAACATTGAAAATATCAGTGTCAGGAATAAGAGGTATATTTGGAAAAGACTTAACGTTGCGTGATGTCTTGAAATTTTCAAAGAACTTTTCTGTACTAATAAATTCAAAAAAATGTGTTATCGCCACAGATACCAGACCGTCAGGACATATGATAACAGAAACTGTCAAAGCTGGATTAATGCAATCAGGCATAGATGTTTATGATTTAGGAATAGCACCCACCCCTGTAGCATTTAGGGAATCGCGTAAATATGGTGCAGGAATCATTGTAACTTCTTCACATAATCCTATAGAATGGAATGGACTTAAGATGGTTATTGATGGTAAAGGAATAAACGAAAAACATCTTGATACAATAATTAATGAACAAAATCCAAGCAAATCAAAAATTGGGGTAGAATATAAAATTGAATCTGACTATATTGATGATGCAGCAAAAATCATAGGAAAGATACCAGACATTCCCAAGGTTTCAGTAGATATTGGCGGAGGAGCTGCAAAGAAATTTGCATCACAATTATTAGAGAAAGTTGGATGTGATGTTATTACAATTAACAGTGATTTTGAAAAATGTTCTAGAGGACCTGACCCAACTACGGAAACATTACAGGAACTTGTAGTAAATACCAAAAACAGAGACATTGGGTTTGCTTTTGATCTAGATGGTGACCGCCTTGTAATTGTGATTAATGGAGAAAAAAAGAACCCGGATGTTACGCTAGGAATAGGCGTAGTTAAAGCACTTGAATTAGGATACAAAAATTTTGTGCTAAGTCAGGATACCAGCATATCAATTGAGAAGTACATAAAACAAAAGGGTGGAACGGTTTTCCGTTCAAAGGTGGGTGAAGCAAATGTTACTGAGAAAATGATTGAAACGAAATCCCAAGTGGGAGGCGAGGGGAGCAGTGGCGGCTTCATTTTTTCTGATTTTAACTATTGCCGCGATGGAATTTTGACTAGCGGTTTGATTGCATCTATAATTAAGAAAGATGAGTTTGCTGACGTACTAAACTTTATGGAAAAGTATCATATCATAAGGGATAAGGTGGAGTACGATTCAGAACATCATGACGACATACTGAAGGCATTGCACGACAAAATGAAGGAAAAATTCGGCAGTGTGGAAACTCTTGACGGTCTCAAGGCGATAATTGACGAAGATAGTTGGGCACTGGTGAGAAAATCAAATACTGAAAATGCCATTCGTGTGTCTGCAGAGTCTAACAGTCTGGAAAAAGTTAGAAATATCCATCATGAGATAAAGGATCTTGTCAAAGAAAGCTATGAGCAAATTAAGTGAAAAAAAAATAATTGAACTTTTTCAGAACAGACTGGGCAATACAAATTTTGTTCCGGAAGATGTTGAATCATTTAAAATTGGAAAAAAGCGCCTTGTTGCCAAGGTAGACACGCTTGTTGAAAGTACTGATGTTCCACCTGGGATGAAACTGGAAGATGTAGCAAGGAAAAGCATAGTGTCGTGTGTCAGTGACTTTGCCGCAAAGGGAGTAAAACCTATTTTTGGAATAGTATCTCTAACTATCCCAAAAAGACTTTCAAGATCAAACATAGAAAGTCTGGCTAAGGGATTTCAAAGAGCTGCAGGGGAGTTTAAACTAAAAATACTTGGTGGAGACACAAACGAGGGAAAGGAACTTGTCATAACCTTCTCGCTATTCGGCACTTCGAAAAAAATTGTAAACAGAAAAGGCGCAAAAACAAATCATGTGATAATTACCTCCGGACCGTTTGGATATTCTGGAGCTGGTCTTTCGATATTATTAAAAAATAAAAATGGTTCAAAAAAATTTAAGGCGAAGGCAAAAAGAGCAGTGTTTAGACCAAATTGCAGATTGACATTTGGATTAAAAAATAAAAATTATTTCTCCTCAAGCATGGATTCAAGTGATGGATTATCAACAACACTAAATGAGATGTCAACTCAAAGCAAAAAAAAATTTGTTATTACGAGAATGCCGTCAGAAAATGATGTTTTTGACTTTGCTAGTTCAAACGGATTGAATGCAAATGATCTGATCTTTAACAGCGGAGAAGAATATGAAATTGTAGCAACTGCAAATACGTCTAATTTAACAAGGATCAAAAAATACGCAAAAAAGCATCGAATCAAGTTATATGAAATTGGTTATGTTACAAAAGGCAGTGGGGTATTTTATAAAAAAGATGGAAAATTAATTAGAATTAAAGACAAGGGATGGCAACATCTCCAAAAATCCTAATTACAATAATACGTGAATATGTTTTTTAAACCCCTCAAGATTGAGGTATTCATTGTCTGAAACAGAAACCGTTGCCGAAGAGGAAGTAAAGGATCCAGTGTCCGAAACTTCGTCTGAAGATGCAACGAAAACTGTTGAGGAGACAGCAACTAAAACTAGTGAGAAAGTAGAAGCAGTAACTAGTGAGAAAGCAGCAACTGTAACTAAAAAAGAAACTAAAGAGAAATGGGGCATTGCCCACATTTTCAGCAGTTATAATAACACAATTATTCATATTACTGATCTTACCGGTGCCGAAACAGTAGCAATTAGTTCTGGTGGTCAACATGTTACTGCTGATAGATATGAATCGTCACCATTTGCGGCAATGAAGGCATCTAACGCTGTCGTATCAGCTGCTCAATCAAAAGGTTTTACAGCATTACATATCAAAGTGCGAGCAGTAGGGGGCACAAAATCTAGAGTACCAGGACCTGGTGCTCAATCAGCAATAAGAGCACTCGCAAGAGGAGGATTCAAAATTGGACGCATTGATGACTGTACACCTATTCCACATGATACTACAAGAAAAAAGGGTGGTAAGCGTGGAAGAAGGGTTTAATCATTAATCATCTTTACTTTAACATTACAATCCCTAGATTCAAAATATTGGCTTAGAAAATTCGTAAATTTTTCATCTGGTTTATGTCCTTTGCATTTTTTTATCATGTCTGAAAACTCGTTTTTTATGGCGAAACTAAATCATCAAATACAGGCTGTCCAAACACCAGCACAAGAAAACCAAGTATTACAATACCTATGAGAGACAAGTTTCTGTTAATTCGTTTTGATCTTTTCATATAATTCTAAATTCTGCTAGGTAAGGCTTCTACATAAATCGAGTTAAGATTCTAAGATTTTATTGATTTTTTCATTATGCTCGAGAACAGTTCCATCAATGTATTTTCCAATACGTTTGAGTTGCTCATTATTACTCAACTTGTTCCATCTAGTTGATGCAAATAGAGACTTCCAACCTGTAATCTGCTTAGTACCTGGCACTATACCTGAAGCCTCTTCAAGTTCGATAAGTATTTTCTTAATCGCTTCAAGTTTTTCCTTATCGTTCATGTCATTCTTCTAAGATTTTTTTGATATCTTCTAACGACTTTTGTATGTATGAAGTGTTATTGTAGGCATTACTAGGATTACTAACAAACGTTTCCAAATCAACAACAAGTCGTAAAACTTCTATGATTTTTAGCTCACTTTTATTCATAAAAATAGAAAAGGTCAGGAAGTACAAAAATCAGCTAGTTCACGAATCAGACCAATCTGGATAATTTACGAGTTTTTTGATTTCATTCTGCCATCTCACATTCTGAGCATACTCTTCTTAACTTTTGACTTGATTTCAAAACCTTGCCACAGTTATTATCATGGCATGGATCTTGTGGTGGAACTTTTTGGCACCGTAGTCAAAG
>JACAST010000074.1 GCA_013390765.1 Marine Group I thaumarchaeote
GAATGAAAATAGCGAGTTTATTTGTCGATATTGGTTTTAAGAAATCAATATGGATGATTCTAGAAAAGATTGAAGATTTTGTCTGAGAATGATTCTAGCCTCAAAATAGTGACTGGAGCTCAAAATTTACCAAAATGGATCAGATGATTTGTAAAAATTTCCAGTCTTCTTATGTTCTATTTCTTCCTAGTATATTCAGAACAAGTTCACCCACCACCACAGAACGTAATGTTCACTAAAGAACGGGATTTGGCTTGAACTTATACTATTTTTTTTCTAATTAGTTTAGAATTTTCAATCTAATGTTATTTGAAAGGATCTTGATTTTTGTTATTCATGGATGAAAGGAATTTAACAAAATTTGGTATATGTCTCTCTAAATCATTAAAGTATAGAAATTCCTCGAGGCATGACTATCAATTCCATCATATTGCATTGCATTTTTGTGAGAAATGTAATGAGTTAGTTTGAGAATCTAAAAAAGAACTTAGCTTAAAGAAAACCTTAATGCGTATCTAATATAATTAGATCAAATTGGTTTGTTTTAGATGTGATGGAAAAGGCAAGTACAAGAATGAATTTGGTATAATGGAAAAATGTGAGTCATGTCAAGGTGCTGATATGACTTTGGAAAAGGCAGATCCTGAACCAAATGCCGATGAAGAAAGTTTCTGAGAAATTATGAATTTCAACTGCGTCTTTCCATCTTGTAATTACAAACATAATGACATTTCAGAAGAGGAATTCCTTATTCATTTGAGAGATGTGCATCATAATGAAATGCTAGATATTTCAAAAAAAGAGAACATACCAATTAAAATCGCCGAGATGATGACAGTATCAAACTCCAAAGTATTCATTAATTCTTAATTCATAGTATGTTGTGAATGTGTTATGGCTTTTACTAAATGTGAAAAATGTGAAAAACTTAGATTTGATGATAAAATTAATCTTTGTGCAAATTGTGGGTATCGAATTTTAAGGACTAGTAAGTCATTTGAGTGAAAACAAAAAAAGATCTTGATGAATATCTAAAGAAACATCAAATAATCTAATCTCTATTCTTTTCATTATCTTTTAGTATCTTATCTAGAGGTAGAGTAATTGTTCTATCTGAGCCTTTACAGTAATTTTTTCCTTTGAAATGCTTGTGAATTTTGACTTTGGCCATCATAACACTATCTATCCCATAGTTTCCATGATGATCTGTAATTTCTTGACTAACGATGTGACAGGTTTTAGAAACATTACACCACTTGCACATGATTTTCATTTTTTTATCGTCGGTCATGAATTTTCTTTGGAAATTTTGAACTTAAGCATTTAGTGACACCTGGACTATATATCAAAAATTTATCAAAAGTGAGATTGAAAGAACTGAATAGGCCCTTCCAATCTCATGAAGAATGGAGAGAATCCGTTCTTCATAATTGCGTTTTGATTACCCGATTTGGTAATCGCGATTTTTGGAATCACGCAACAGATTACCAGTATAGGGATGTAAAAACTAAATGATTTGTTTAGAATCTAATCAACAAACTCAACATTGCGTTGTTTAGCGAATAATTTCAATGTCTTTGTTCTTTCTTCTCTTGTAGCTTCTAGATATTTCCCTAATGCTGGTCGCATTTTTCCACGACTAGCCACTCTGTAAGTCTTGTTTATGAAATCCTCATGAATCAGTTTAAGCATTAAAAAATCTAACATTTTTTTTGTCTTTCGTTGTTTGTCTTCATCATCATCTATTACATTTCTTTCAAGCAAATCTAATTGATGTAATTTATGGTTCTTCCGTTGGTTTCCGTCCTGATGTGCTATTGGAGCTTGAAAATCTGAGTAAATCAAGGAGAATTGATTCTGAATACAATCTGGATTTCAAGACTGCAAACTTTGATGAAAACATATACTCTATTACAAAATATTATTTTTAATTATTTTTGTTCTTCCATATCGCTCATTTGCTCTCTAAGTTTTTGTTCTCTATCTTTCCAAATCTCTATCATTTTGGTATGGTGGGATAGTTTTCTTTCGTAATTACCTGATCTCTCTGTTTGTTGTTCTAGTTGGATTTTTGCATATTCATTAAATTTTATGTTGTCTAAGATCTCATTCAATTTTTTCTCCTGATATTGCCTGATTCTTTTTTTAAAAAATTCCAAGATAATTAGAATAATTTTAGTTTCTTTTTTACTATTACTTTATTTTCTACTGTTGTTGATTTTTTCCCGCATAAATGAAGACATCCTTTGCGTAAACACCTCCATTCTCTGCCTTGACTATTCAATTAGTATTGCTGGCTTGAATGGCCTTGCATATCTAGCTTTTCCTTTTGGATCATAGATATTTTCATCATCTTCAGCAAATACCGAAATTTCAACACTGCATAGAAAATCAACATCAATACGCTTAATTTAACCAGTATAAGGAAAAATCCATGGTCAAATCATTAGGAGAATTTAACATTTCACAATCATCTTCAGTTGACATTCATAATATCACGTGGTCACAAAGAAATCCAAGAGATACAGATATTCCAAAAAAGAGAAAAACAAGAAAAATTTCTCCAACAAATATCATTTACACGACTAAGATCAAAATCAAACAAGCTGTTAAAATCTTTAAAATTAAAGAAAATTACAAATCAAAAAAGAAGAATATATATGAAAAATTTCAAAATGCATCTGCAACTATTTGTAAAATAGAACAAGGATTCAAAAGAAAAGGACGATAAAACACAACAAATCTTTTTTTGTAATAGAAATAAAAAATT
>JACAST010000059.1 GCA_013390765.1 Marine Group I thaumarchaeote
CTCGCATGGGCATCCAATCAAAAGACACAGATTGATGTGTTGGACCATTTTCATTTTTTACTAGTTCTTTTTCCTCCGTCTTGGATAGTTTTCCCTCATCCTTCTTTTTCTTTCTTAACTCTAAAACTCTTTTTTGATATTGTTTTTCTAGGTTTGCCATGACAATTTTTTTCAGTTCTTCTTTTTTCTCTGTGGACTTGAACACGCCTGATTTTTCTTGGTTCGATTTTTCTTCGAAATATTCAAGCAGATTAATATCATGAAAGCCAATGGACATTAGATTCTTTGAAATCATTTTATCCTTCAAGTTTGATTGGTAACCGGGAGTCAGTAACCAATATTTTCTTCTTTCTTCCCGTAAAGACAAATCCCACCAAACCCAGTCAATCTGCCATAGATCAAGGTCATATCGTTTGGCAACCTCGGATACAATTTCTTGCATCAGTGGTATTATTTCCCATTCGTCCTCTACCCTTTTTGTCAAAAATTTTTTTGGGAAAAGTCTCAAGTTATCTAACGCACCATCCACTATTCCATTAATTACAGCATACTGCAAATTAGATCCAACGAGAAGTATTGGCGTGTAAAGTGCATTTCCAAGATAAGAAATAAAATTACTGCCGTTCTTATCTCCCCTAAGCTGTTTAATTCTTTCAGAAATGGTTTTATTTTCGTCAAAAATAATTTTGAGTGATTCTTGTAAACGTGGCATGTCTTTAACTAGATGTCCTGCTGGTTGATTGATGCTCTTCCAATGATGGTTGTTTTCGTATCTGAAAAATCCTAAGAAATCTTCTTTTGTGATGTTTTTGATGTTGTCCAAGGCAAACATTTTACCATACCTGTCCAGAACTTCGTCTCTATCTTCGATGAGTTTGGGTTCATTTTTCATTCTTCTTCTAATATTTTCAACATTTTTTTCAAGAATTTCTTTTTTTGTTTTATCTTTCAGGACGCACTCCACTATAATCCAAGCTTTTTCAGCTATGCTGTAGCTGTCAAAGTCAAGCAGCTCGTAAGTTTTGTCAGACTCGTTATGTTTACACACATTATGTTCTGTCAGAATTCCAAATGGATATTTGGTTTTTTTCCAAGGACCAAAATGAAAATTTACTGCTTTCAGTTCTTCAATAATTTCTTCCTGTGTTGCCCTGCCACCACTTTGTACTAAAGTGCGTATCATGACTGGCTGATAATTATAACCAGGTGCCATCTGCATTTTATTTTTAATCCAATTTTTCAGTTCTTCAAATTTCAAGGGATCTCTAGTATGCCAGTCAAATAGAAAAGGGATCTGTTTTTTCTACTAGTCTCACATTGCCTCCTCACAAATGTCCTTATAGTCACACCATTTGCATTTGAATCCAGGATCTGCATCATAGTTATCAGTTGAAATAGCCTTAATGTGTTCCTCAAGAGTTTGCTTTACTTCTGCAACGTGGGAAGCGGTTACATCGTAATGATACCACTGGTCTCCTTCGGGTTCTTCAACATAGAAAAATGAAGCGCGGGTTGGCAACTTGCCAAATTTTTCTTGTATTGCTATACAGTAAATGTTCAGTTGTAAATTGTCTGGAACTTTGCTCGGAGTAGTATGACCAGTTTTATAATCAATTATTTTATAATCACCTTCTGGTGTTTGCTCAATTCTATCAATTACTCCATTGATTTGATAACCACCAACATGTATAGAAAATCTCATTTCCAAATTCACAATTGTGTTAGGATTAGAGCTTGTCCATTTTTGATAAGAGTCAAGTGCAAAATCTAATGACTTTTTATCTTGTTGTTCCTTTTGAACCGACCTGGTAAGATATTCAGTTGGGTCCCAGTTTTCTGAAACTTGTTTTATCAATGTCTTTAAACTATCAGCCTTGCCTTCATCTTTTTGTTTCATTGATGATTTTTCTACAATTTTATGAAAGAAACCACCCTTGTAAAGCGCAGGTGCCTCCTGGTTTTCCGGTAATGCGTCCAGTACATTTTCGTACCAGAATTTTTTCGGACAATCAACGTAACTGCTTATTTTACTATATGACAAGTTTTGTTGCCCAAACTTTAGTGACGTGCTTGAAGTTCCGTCAAGCCTACCTTTAAGATTCTCACTTCCATCTAACGTGATAATGTTGTTAGCATCAAAACCATCCGTTGTTTTATTTATTTGAAAGTGATCTATTGTAGCTAAATCTATAATTTTTTTAATTGCACTTGCATATTGATTGTTGCTTACGTGTTTAATCACCCCCTCAACCGTTTCATTTTTTATTAATTGAACCGCATCAAACGTCAATGCATCTGATGTATTTACAGCTGATGTGATTTTTTGAAAATTAACATTCGGGTTATTTTCTGGGTCTAACGCTTCCAAAAATGGAGATGCTTTGTTTGCCCTAACTCTGTTTTCGTATTGTGTTGGATAAGAAATAAACAAATGTGTGATTGTACGAGTCATGGCAACATACAGCAATCTTCTTTCTTCTCTGGTATACTCCTCTTTTGGTTCTGTCGCTGGTTTTACCCCTTTTGCAAGTTCATCCGGTACATAGAATGGTTTTTGTGTAAATCTTCCTGGCATTCTTCCACGTGCAACATCAATAACAAACACAACTTGAAATTCCAATCCCTTGCTTTGGTGAATAGTGGAAACTTGGACAGAGTTTGAATCCGTTGTGCCTCTTTTAGTTTCAACATCAAATGATTCCAAATGTTCTATAAATTGCAAAAAGTCTGGAATGGTTGCATCTGACTTTATTTTCTCTAAGTCATATGCACTTTCCAGTATGTCGTTAAGGATGGAACGTTGAATGAAGTGTTCCACGGTGTCATCATTTGCTATTTTTTTGTAAATATCAGTCTCGTTTCTCATAATTTTGTAAATTGTGACAGATGGTGGGTTATCTTTGGCGATGTTAGTAAATTTCTGGATTAATTGAAAAATTTCTTTTAGTTCAGTTTTTTGAGTCAAATCAGGGACGTTGAGATCTGATAAAACGTCAAAGCAATAATCACCATCAGTTTTACCCCGAGCTCGAGTCTTTGCCTCACGATTAATTTTTGAGATGTTCTGCTCTGATATTCCATATTCGCGCAAAATTCCATTGATATTGATTAATGAGTTTGCTGGGTTTCCTATGATTCTCAGCCATGAAAAAAGCACCTTGGCTGAAGGTGAACTTTTCAAATCAGACTTGCCTACATATTTAACAGGTATTCCTTCTGAAACCAAAATTTGTGCTGTGTTCAAACCATCTCGTTGTTTTCTTGACAGTACAGCAAAATCACTAAAAGTGTAATCTGGATTTGATTTCATCAGTTCTACAATTTGGTTTTTTACAAACTCTGCTTGTGCAAATTCAGAAGAACAATCAATTACACGTACTTTCTGTTCATCGTCTTTTTGTGCTTCAAGTGGTTTTGGAGGAATTCTGTATGTGTCTTGTGTTAAAAGTTCGCTTGATAGTTCGATGATGTTTTTAGGATTACGATAATTCTCGTACAAGAAAATTTCAGTATAATCAGGAAAAGATTTTTTGAAATCTTCAAAAATTTGTGTGTATGCTCCTTGAAAACGATAAATGTTTTGATCTGCATCGCCTACTGCTGTGACACCCCAACCGGTTACAATTTTTCTTACAATTGAAAATTGTGCAAAGTTATTGTCTTGGAATTCGTCTATTAACACATGTTTGTATTTTTGCTGAACTTGTTTTAGGACGTGTTCCTTCTCTTTATTTTCAAACAGTCTGTTTGTTTGTACAATCAAGTCATCAAAGTCCATAACATCATTAGACTCTTTGAACTGTGTGTACATTTTGTAAATTTTCACCAAGTTAACCAGTTTATGGATCGTATCTAGTTCATCAAGGTCTGTGATTGGTCCACCAGATAATTTTTTAACTACATATTTTTCAAGCTCCTCCGGAGAAACTAACTCATCGTTAAAGACACTAATCCCATCTATCATTTTTTCAATGATATCGCTTGCGTTATTTTTTATCTCAATGTAGCTGTCAAAGCCAAACAAGTCAATGTTTTGAACACCCCAAACAAGAAATGTGGCACGGTCAACAATGCCTTTGTTCATGGCAAGTCCTGTTGCCATTGTGTTTTCAAAAAGAATTTGCTGGCAGAATGCATGGTATGTACTGATTTGTATGTCGGAGATGTCAATTTTTCCTTTAATTTCTTCGTCTTGTTCTAATCTAGTTTTTAGTTCAGCTGCCGCCTTTGTAGAAAATGTTAGACATAAAATTTCAGAGGGCTTTAACCCACTTTTCATCAAAAACTTGATTCTGTTTTTGATGACTAGTGTTTTTCCAGTTCCTGGGCCCGCCGTAATGAGTAGTGGTGAGCCAGTATGTTCCACTGCCTGTTTTTGAG
>JACAST010000068.1 GCA_013390765.1 Marine Group I thaumarchaeote
ATAGTTATAATGAATTTAGTATTCTTTGCCTTGTTAGATAGTTTTGTTTCTTTTTTTCGAGATGAGGTTTTCTCTAATATTGATACTAGTGAACTTGCGGGCAGAAATGTAAGAGACATACTGAAATCGTACTTCGAAGAAAATCCTATTTCTGAACCAGATCCTGGTGGATCTGGTTATAATTTTCTTCCAGAAGGAATCGCAAATTTACAAAATACTTTAGCTAATCTATCATTTGGAGACTCTCTGATAGCCTCAGCACCGATTTTGCTTCTTGCCGCCAGTATGGTAATAATAATGGGCGTCTTAGGAGAAGCATTTTTCAAAAAAACAGGTATTCCGGATGTTTTATTTTTGATGGTTTTGGGGATAGTTATTGGGCCGGTTTTGGGTATAATTCAACCAGAAGCAGTATTGCAAATTGTTCCTTACTTTGCTGCTGTTGCGTTGATAATTATCATGTTTGACGGTGGGTTGAATCTTCACATTGGTAAGGTCTTAAAGACTGCACACTTTGCTGTGATTCTCGTAATTGTAGGATTTGCAGTTTCAGTTGGTATTGTTTCTGTATTTGCACATTATGGCTTGGGATGGGAGTGGATAGATAGTGTTTTGCTAGGTTCTATCGTTGGAGGTAGTAGTTCTATCATTGTTTTTGGTCTAGTCAAAAAGCTCCACATATCCGAAGAAGCAAAGGCTATGCTTAATTTCGAGTCTGCATTAACTGATATTTTTGCCGTAATTGTTGCGTTTGTTTTATTTGAGGCGATACTATCTGGCGAATTTAGCCTTGATCTGTTGGGTGTAACAATTGGAAAGGCGGTAATGGTTGGTCTTGTACTAGGTCTTGGTGTTGGTATTCCCTGGATGTTTGTTATATCAAAGCTCAAAAACGCTCAGCATAGCTACATGCTAACAATTGGAATGGTCTTTATGCTGTTTTTCCTAGCAACCTCCTTTGGTGAATCAGGAGCATTAACAGCATTAGTGTTTGGGATAATGCTCGGGAAGAAGAATTACTTTACCCGACTTCTCAAGGTTAAGTTCCCAGAGAACGTAATTGATGATTCCTTACATAACCAAGTGACTTTTTTGGTAAGAGCCTTTTTCTTTGTTTTTGTAGGTTTGCTAGCAAGCTTTGCTCAAATAGAATATGTTATCTTCGGTGTTGTAGCGGCAATTGCTATTTATGTAGGTAGAATAGTTATCACAAAATCAGTTCTTGTCAGGGGTTTTTCTAAACTTGATAAAAAAGTAACTTCAGTTATGATTCCGCGTGGTTTGGCAGCTGCAGTGCTTGCTACATATCCATTATCAATGGGGCTTCCGAACGCTGAAGCATATCCACAAATTATCTTTTTTGTTGTTATAACATCAGTTATTATTACCACAATTGGTTTAGGCGGTGCAAAAAAAATTCCGCCGCCAGAAAGTCAGAGTGGTGGTTATGTTAAAGATATTAAATAAAAAAAATTATTCAGAGTCCTTCAATCCCTTGTAACGGTTTCTGATAGTTACTTCCGTAACATTGGCTGCTTCTGCAATGTCTCTTTGTGTTTTATCTTCACCGTTTTTAACACATGCAAGGTATAACGCAGCTGCTGCAAGTCCCATAGGATCCTTTCCTGCAGATATTTCATTTTTTTGTGCAAGTTTTAAGACCTTAATTGCATGTCTTTTTGTTTTTTCCTGTATTCCAATTTGACTTGCTATGCGTGCCACACATTGAACAGAATCTGTAACTGGCAAGTGTAGATCTAATTCTTTTATAAGAAGTCTGTAACATCTTGCAATGTCTTTTCGTTTTATATTTGCAGCCTGTTCTACATCTTTAAGATTTCTTGGGGTTTCGGTGTCTCTGCAAGCAGCATATAACGCTGCTGCCATTAAGGCAGAGATCGATCTTCCTCTAACTAATCCTTTGTCCAGTGCTTTTCTGTAAATGTAGGCTGCTTTTTCTATCACTGCGTCGGATATAGCAAGTTTATCTTTCAATCTGTTTAGTTCACTAAATGCTTGTCTAAAGTTTCGATCTACTGGTTCGTGAACTTGGCTTCTACTATCCCAAGTTCGAAGTCTCTCAATTGTACTTTTCATTGTGGAAGATAGGGGCTTTCCAGATGCATCTTTGTTAGTAGGATTAATGATTGTTGCAAGTCCCATATCATGCATTGTAAGTGATGTAGGAGCTCCAGCTCTAGCTCTATCACCATGTTCATCCTGAGTAAAGGATCTCCATTCCGGTCCTGCTTCCTGCAGCTTTTCAGATAATACAAAACCACATTTTGAGCAGAACGTTTCTCCTGATTCGTGATCAGTTACTAGGGTACCTTTAACACATCTAGGACATTTTTCTTTTAAAGCAGGCTTCTTTACGGATTTTACCATTTAATCACTTTCTAAGATTTAATTTCGTTTGTCTTTATAAACCATATACTAAAAGATTCTGCCCAAGTTTACAGAGAGATATTGGCTGAAGCTAGTGTTTGTATTTTGCTTTAAACTCATCGTCAAAGAAGAACTTTTCTCCAAAGGCAGGCTCTAAATCATCAAGCCATATTGCATTTTCATCATATTTTGCAAAGAATGGAATGCCTACCCATTCTGATTCTCTTCCTTGTAGCAACTGTAATACAATTACTTTCTGTCCATTAATCTCCGATACGCCAAGAACGTGCACCTTACCTGGAGTAGCTGACATGCTTGGTCCTCTAACAGTTCTTGCCAGACCACTAACTTGTCTAAATGCAGACCGAAAGATCTTTTCTGCCTTTACTAGAGGCACTCCAAAGTAATGTTGAGCTCCTGTATCTCTAACAACAAACATGTAGTATGGTATACAACCCAAAGAAACCTGTTTTTGCCACATCTTCGCCCACATACTTGAATCATCATTTATGTGAGCCAATAGCGGAGATTGAGTTCTGATTTGTGCACCAGTTTTTCTTATGCGCTTGATTGCTTCTTTTATTGGATCCGTTGAAAGCTCAACAAGATGATTAAAGTGAGCCATTATCGCTAGGTGTGTTCCGCTTTTTACTATTTTTTCAAAATTTTTCAGAGTTTCATCAGCGTCAGAATCGGTTAAAAATTTGTAAGGCCAGTAAGAGATGGCCTTAGTCCCAATTCTAATTGTCTTAAGGCTAGGCAGTTTGGCGTCAAGTAAAGTATCTGTATAAGCAGAAAACATGCTAGCTTTCATAATCATAGGATCACCACCAGTGAACAAAACATCTGTTACTTCTGGATGCTCCTTTAGATATTGTACTAACTGCTCTCCCTCTCTCATTGCAAATTTCATCTCATCCATACCAACAAACTGTGGCCATCGAAAACAGAAGGTAAACAAATTCAGAAATTGTTATATGAAATCAGTGAAAAGAATAGTAAAA
>JACAST010000050.1 GCA_013390765.1 Marine Group I thaumarchaeote
TTAAGCCATCGTCTGATAATAATTCTGAAAAATACCAACCTATTGAATTAGATGAAAATTCATCTAGTTGAGCAGATACATTATCAGTTAATAATTGAACATTAGGATAGTAAAGGCTACTTGACTGTAAAATATTTAAAGAATTGACTAGGGAAGGTTTGAAATAAACTTGATTTTTGACATATTGAATTGATTCTGACCATGACGTACTGTCATCAAATGGCTCTATTTCATTATGGAGTGTGTCACTCAATTGTAACGTCTGTAAAGAAATTTCAGTACCATTAGTTGCAATTGCTAGTGAAATCATTGGTTGAGATGGTGTCTTTGCACCACCTTGGTAAAATGTGTCAGTTATGGTCTCAATAAAGTCAGATATGGTGACAGTCATTCCATACTCAGTGAGGTCATCATTATTTGTGAGACGCAGTCTGGTACTTGGCAGTATCCTGTCCATTATCGCTTTGCTATCAGAGATGTGTTTTGATGCAGTGAGCATATTCTGATATCTGTCATGATTTAGCAACTCAAGCCGCTCATTTAGCGTGACACTGTGATTGTTGCCTGCGTTTTGGCTAAGTCCACTTGCAAGTGCCAAGTCTTCACTTAGAGTAATGTCAAATTGTGTATTATCTGACGTGTTCCAGGTAGCACTTGTAGTACCAACGACTGAAAATATGGAAAATCCTAGTGTAATGAGTAAAAAAAAAGAAAAAAAAGGGGTGTTCATTGCGGACTAGTTGCCCACAGTGAATGTCCATGTTACGGTAATAGAGTCTCCATCTGTAAGTGACACTGCTGCGAATGTCCTATGTGAGAGCATTCCACCACTGCCAATTGAGGTCGAATTAAACAGACCTGATTCTGTAATGGAAGCAGTTGTGCCACTCGTGAAGGTTTTTGCCAACACGATCTCTGTGTCTGTTCCACCTGTACCATTTGTCCAGGTCTTAGTTGTCGCTATTGCTCTGTTTAGTTTAGCGTCAGCTAAGCAGGTTGTAGCACCAGAGTTGATAAGTGTATTACATTCAACCTCAAGTCCACTATAGAGGTCATGCGCTGCGGCATCAGCTATAGCTATCGTGCCAACACCAATTGCAATAACGTCCCATGCTCCTGTCAAAATACCCGTACATTTACTTGTACTTGCGTATTCACCTCTACCAGCTTGTGGAGCAGCCGTATTGCCACCTGATGTTGCAAAGAGCATCTTCAGGATACATTGTTCGCCACCGTCTACTACCTCATTATCACCTAACCGATAGGCAATGAGTTCACCGTCTTCATTATGTGCCTCTATCATCACTTGTCCCATAAGAAATCCCGTGGCTGGAATCGTGGATTGAGCAATTTTTGCATCGCCAAATCCACCTGAAGTCACGGACAGTCCCATGGCACCAGATAGTACAGCAATAGCTGCAACTAGGCCTATAATTGTCGTTTTCGAATTCATTACATCGTTATTGAACTGGATCTATAAATGTAGATCCGAAAAGGTATAAAAGTTATGCCTGTTTTAGTAGGTTACTTATTAATTAATTACCATGCAAAGCTACGAGTTGTTTTCAT
This sequence comes from Marine Group I thaumarchaeote, assembly GCA_013390765.1. Lineage (GTDB taxonomy): Archaea > Thermoproteota > Nitrososphaeria > Nitrososphaerales > Nitrosopumilaceae > Nitrosopelagicus. The sequence goes on from JACAST010000050.1 coordinate 1,570, forward strand.
ATAATACTACGTGTTTCAGTGTTTAATTTACAAAGTCTAAAAAAATCATGGTCTATGTCAAATTACACAAAATAATTTGAGCGTAAAAAATTGCGATATGTAGGTTTGACATTCAACACCATCACTAGAACAAGCCAAACCCAAACTAATGGTAATCTGGTCCGGTACGACTATGACGCTGAATTGCTATGATTGTAAAATTTGATTTAACATCTTGTTATGCCTTGAATCATATGATATGCCTGTATTTTATTAGTAAATATTTAATTAAACAGGCTCCTTGCTTGTGTACCATGGAGATCCTGAAAGCTACTGGACGTTTGTCACGCCAGAGGCATCTAGTACCCTGGAACTCTACCGTGAAAAGTGGAAGGCTGACATTGGCGCATACCCAAAGCCCGACGACCCGCTGATAAGGGCAGTAAAGTATCCAAAAAAGAACCCGTGAAAGTGTCTTGGTCCCTTGAAACCCCTTACTTTCGACAATTTCAGTTTTTACACCATATTTTTTTGCAATGCGTAATCCTCATCCTTATTCCAGTCCAATCAGTAGGAAACCCTTCTCTATCATCTTGAAGTTTATCTAACAATCGTATAGCTTCTTCGATTTTTTCCTTACTACTGGTATGTTTGGTCATTTTTCTAAGAAGTTAAGATTTTTACCATTTTTTTTAGCAAATTGTATTGTTCGTGTCCCATACCATAAGGAAATTTTCTAAAAGCATGAGCAGATCCTTTTTGTTTTTCCCTTTCATTACCCTCTAACATTTCATCAATAATGTCTAAAGCTTCTTTGAGTTCTTTATCGCTTACCATGATGATCAGATTCCAGTTAGATACATAACTAAACCTGCAAGTGGCAAAAGAGCCAATCCTACAATAACCCATCTTGTCTTCATTCTAAATCCTACTAGGTAAGGCTTCTACATAAATCGAGTTAAGATTCTAAGATCATACTAACTGATTAAATTTTTGAAAAATTACTTGATTTCTTCTCTGGCTAGTTCAGCACCTTTGACAATTGATCTAATTTTGTCAAAAGAAACTTCCCTTGTTCTTGTACGTAGACCACAATCAGGATTGACGTACACCTTTGTAGGATCACCCAGTGCTTTTGCTGCATATAGTATTCTGTCCCTTATGAGCTCAGGGGATTCTATTTCATTTACATGAACGTCCGAGACTCCAATTCCAATCTCACCTTCGAATCCGTGTTCCTTGAATAGTTTCAAGACCTGAAATCCTTTTCTTGTGTCATCGTCAAGTCCTATATTCCATGTATCACGGTTTGCAAATTCCAATGTGTATTGTTCTGCCTTAATTTCTGGCATCTGTGGCGCTAATGCCTTGTAATCGTTTCCGGAAAAGCATGCATGAACCACAAACTTGGCATCAATTCCCTTTACAGATTCGTTGATTGATTCTCTGAAAATATCCATTTCAGTAGGATGTGTGGTTGCTGCTGGTTCATCAATCTGAATAATTTTTGCGCCCAATCCTACCAGATCTTTCACTAATGGTCTGACAACATTTCTTGCTAGTGCCAATACAAGCTCATCCTTTGATTTGTAATGTTCGTCATATGACCAGTCTGCTAGGGTATACGCACCAGTAACCGGAACCTTAAGTTCTCTGTCAGAATTATCTTTTACAAAGTTGAATTCTTCCGCATGAAAGTTTTGTTTAAAGGCAACAGGTCCCACGACTCTTGCCTTGTTGTAGTATTTGTTATCCCATGAACGAACCCTGCCCGCAAATTCAAATCCATCAACGTATCTTACAGGCTCTTCATACATTTCTACACGGCGGACTTCGCCATCATAAACAATGTCAAGTCCGATATCCTCAAGCGTCTTGATATTCAAAAGTGCGGCATCATTTCTCGCTTTAATTTTTTCCTCGTCTGAAACGTTTGGATCCTTTACCTTTTTCAGCATGTCTGCTGGTTTTTTCAGACTGCCAATTTCCTGTGTTGGGAACAGCTTAGACATCTTTCGCACCTCTTGCAATTTCTCCAAGGATGGATATTTTATTCATCGCAAATTTCTTGGGTACGTACTCCAAATCGAAATTATTACTCACATAGGATTCTTTTGGCTTTGTTTTTGCATTAATCTCATCAATTTGTTTGATGCATTCTTGGGGTTTTTCAATTGCAGTATTGAAAGAATTGATTATGCCCACAGTAAGTATTTTGTCTGAAAAACTGTGTTTTTCTATCGAACTTGCTGGCGTTGTAGTTATGTCAAATCCCAAGCCAGAAACAGGCAGGTTCAAAAGACTTTCAATCTTTTTTGAAACGTCTCCGAAATATGTGTGAAGAATTGTCTTTGCCTTTAATCCATCAGTGATTATCTTTAGCGCATCAGAAACAATGCCAAAGTCAACTTCCTTGTTGTATGCAATTGACGGTCCTAAAAGTTGAATTGCTTCAAAGCCTGATTCAACTAAAGAATCTATTTCCACTCTTAGCATTTTTGCAAGATTGATCGTAAAGTCCTCTTTTCTTTTGAACTTGTTACTAGTATGGAGTTCAGCAAATGTAAATGGTTCTGGGATAGCAGCAGTTTTGTTTTTTGGCAGTGATGAATCTAAGTTAGATTGAACTATATTGCCACCACCAACTAAATCCTGTCCATCAAAAGACAACACACGATAAAACGTATTCATTTCATAAATTCTATTTAATGCAGTAGGAGTAACTTCTGATAAATTTGAAAACGGTCTAAAGATATCATCCCATTTTAGCAAGGGGTCTGAAACAAAACCAAGGTTTGCATTTTTTTGTGCAGAGATGTATCCCTCAGTTTCACTTTGAAAGAGCGAATCTAGGTTTTCGGTATTCTTTCTAGTCGCCTCAATTAATTCCTCTGAGCGTGGATAAATTCCAAATGTATATGACGAAATCAACTTGCTAACTTTGAAATTGTCTCATATGCCCTTTTAAAATCATTGGGAGAAGTAATGAGAATGTCACCAGTTATACTATGTATTTCATTAATAAATTCAATAAAATTTTCTTCATAATTTGACCAATCAATTTTGAGAAATTCTGCAGATTTTAAATTATTTTGTGATGGAAGAAGCAAGCACGGAATAATCTTAAAGCCGTTAGGTTTTAGACCGACAACAATTTTTTCTATTTGGTCCTTTGAATGAATTACTTGCGTAAAAAATCCTGCAGGCGTGGCATCAATTTTTTTTTGAATTTTTACAAAGTTAGGATTACTTGGTAGAGATAGAAACAGTTCAATTTTTTTACCAAGCCCATTATCATTTAGAGCCTTAACAACTTGGCTTGGAATTAGATTATCTTTGTTTGACATTGTATCTGATTTGTCACCCATCAATACAAGTATGCCATCAACTGTACCAATTGACTCTTGTACGATTTTTTCAATATTATTTAGATTTTTGTCTCTAACTCTCAAACTACAGGTAAGTTTGATATTTTTATTGGATTCTCGTATTTGTTTTGCGATTTCAAATGGGGATACTCTTGGAATTCCTAACACCGAGTCAGTAAGATGAATTCCATTACATACAGAACTTATAGTTTCAATCCTTTCGAATAGAACATTTCTAACATCTTGTCCATCATCAGAAATTTTAGGTGGGTTTATCTCATACCTACTT
>JACAST010000073.1 GCA_013390765.1 Marine Group I thaumarchaeote
CACTGAGTTATCTCAAAAAAATTGATAATATGGGCGGTGCACTTTGTGCAATTGAGAAGGGGTTTTTCCAATCAGAAATTAGGCAAAACGCATACCGGCTCAAGAAAGAAGTTGATAGCAATGAGCGCATACTAGTGGGCGTTAACAAATTTGACGAGAAATCTGAGAAGAAACAGAATCTACTAAGAATAGGTGATTCACTAGGAAAAAAGCAGGAAAGAGCAATAAAGCAACTTAGAAAGTCACGAGATAATAAAAAAACAGAATATGCCTTGTCAAAAATGCAAAAGGCAGCTGAAACTGACAAAAACTTGATGCCATTTATTTTGGATGCTGTACTGGTCAATGCTACAACAGGTGAGATTAGCAATACATTCAGGGAGGTTTTTGGCGAGTATAGACCAAAGGAGGTATTCTAATGAAAATAAACCATGTTGCAATTGCGGTAGAAAACGTTGAGGATGCTGCCAAGGCTTACCAGGACGCATTTGATATCAAGAGTGTTGAATTTGAAACCGTAGAATCTGAGGGGGTCAAAATTGCTATCCTACACCTAGAAAATGCTAACATAGAACTCATGGAGCCTACAAATAACTCAAGTCCGATAAAGAAATTTTTAGAAAAACGCGGAAGCGGACTACATCATATAGCGCTTGAGACACCAAACATAGAAGGTGAAGTTTCTAGGATGGAAGGATGCGGTATACAATTCCTAGGAAAAATTCGAGATGGATCTGCTGGAACCAAAGTTACATTCATTCATCCAAAATCTCTTAAGGGTGTTTTAACAGAGCTCTGTTCCAATGGATAGATGTGGTAGTGGTACTGCATACCGTCATGGAAAAACATACGAGGAATGCAAACAGTTAGCTGAGGATTTTACTGCTCAACTAAAGCCAAAAATTGATGAAAATGGTAAACTAATGTGGTCATCCCTATTGGAAACAGTAAATCATGACGAATTGGTATACAAGCTTACCCTCAAATATCTTAGACGAGATGGATATGATATAGGGAATCGTGATAACCCTGAAATAAAAAAACTTTGATTGTCTTACATCATTTTTAGCAAGTCTGACGAAGTGATTATTCCTACAATTTCAGAATTTTTTTCCACAAGAATACAGCCAGAAATCCGAGTTAACTGCGCAAGTCCATTTGCAGGAAATTCAAAATCTATTATAGGCGGTTTTGGCTTCATTACATTTTTAATTTTAACTTCCTTGTGTTCTGTAAACTCGTTAACAGTATCAATAGTAATCAATCCCTTTAGTTCAACTCCCTCAAAAATTGGAATTTGATCAATTTTTTTTCTATGCATAATTTTTCCAGCATCACTGACTGTATTAGTAGGTGATAGTTTTTCTATTTTTGTACTGCAAATATTACCTGCAGTGCGTGGTGATATATGGCCCTCAATCTTTGCCAAACTTTCAAAAATTTTTTTTGCAGTATTGTATGATGGCCTGCATCTTTTTGATTCTATTTGATTTATCATGGATGTACTAACGCCAGTCATATCCGCTAACTTTTTTTGAGTAATGTGTAGTTTCTTTCGTTCTTCTTTTATCGTCTCTAAGCTCGGTAGCATGATTACTTACTAAATTTTGGTTATAAAAATTTTAGTATTACTTAACTAAGTTTTTTTTATTTTTTGTTGATTGCAGCCTGTGCAGCAGCAACAATTGCTACTGGGATTCTAAACGGTGATGCACTAACATATGAAATGTCTGCAGAGTGACAAAATCTGATTGAATCTGGATCACCACCATGCTCGCCGCAAATTCCTATTTCCAAATCACTTTTGATTTTTCTTCCACGTGAAACTGCGATATCCATTAGATTTCCTACACCATTTTCATCGATTGATTGAAATGGGCTTATTTCTAGAATTTCCTTTTTCTTATATTCTTCTAGAAACTTGCTTTCTGCATCTTCCCTGCTAAAGCTAAAGACAGCTTGTGTTAGGTCATTTGTTCCAAAGCTGAAGAACTCGGCAGTCTTTGCTAATTCGTCTGATGTTAAACATGCACGAACAACTTCCAACATTGTTCCAAAATTTATTTTAAATTTAGTCCTGTATTTCTTTTCTATATCTGATTTTACATTATCATAAATTGATTTGATGTGATTGAGCTCCTCAATGCTACCAACTTGCGGTATCATGATTTGTGGTTTCGCATCGATCTTTTTCTTTACAAGTTTTGCTGTTGCCTCAAAGACTGCTCTGATCTGCATTTCATAAATTTCTGGGTATGTAATTCCAAGCCTGACGCCACGGTGTCCCATCATCGGGTTAACTTCCTCTAGCTCTTTGGCTCTAGCCAAAACTTTCTTATTTTTTGAAGATGGTAAAAATTCATGTAATGGCGGATCAAACAATCGTATAGTCACCTTGTAACCCTCCATTGCTTTTAGGATTTGTACAAAGTCATCTTTCAGCAGAGGTAAAAGTTTCTTCAACACTTCTTTCCTTTGGTTTACATCTCTTGCCATAATCATATCCACAAAAATTCCTTGTCTGTCAGCTGCGTTAAACATTCGTTCAGTTCTGCATAGACCTATTCCTTCTGCACCATACTTTCTTGCTCGTTTTGCATCATCTGGTGTATCTGCATTTGCACGTACACCAAGACGTTTTGTTTTTTGCGCCCATGATAGAAGAATTGGCCATTCCATAGGTATTTTTGGTTTGATTGTGGGAACTTCGCCAACGAAAACGTTACCAGAACTCCCATCAATTGCACAAAGTGCACCGCCCATATTATCAATTTTTTTGAGATAACTCAGTG
>JACAST010000024.1 GCA_013390765.1 Marine Group I thaumarchaeote
CATATAGTCATAATGAGTGATGTATGGATTTTCCTTATCATATTTCAACATCCACGCTGCAGTTATTGTTCCACCTTTACTTACAACTCCAGCATATCGTTGTACTTTGAGAATTCTTTTTGCAATTTCTTTTGTAATACCAGAGTGGATTGTTGTATAGTCAACTCCATCTTTTATGTTATTTTCAAATGCCCTTAGGTAATCATCCTCAGTAATATCAAGAGGGTTTTTGTGCTTTTCAACACCAAAATTATACGCTTCGTAAATTGGTACAGTTCCAAATGTTATAGGCGCGGCATCTAATAACGTCCTTCTAATACTGCCAACATCTCCACCATCACTAAGATCCATAATTGTATCAGCATGATATTTTACAGCAACTTTGGCTTTTTCAACTTCCTCTTCAACATTGACGTTTAATGTTGAAGTACCAATGTTGACATTGACTTTGGTTTTCATGCCTTTTCCAATTCCCACATTGTGAATCTTTTGAGGTCTTACGTTGTTGCTTGGAATGATAATTGAGCCGATAGCAATTTTTGGTAAAAGCCAATCAAGTGTAACATCTTCATCCTTTGCAACCTGTTTCATCTCATCAGTTGCAATACCTCTTCTTGCAGAGCTCATTTGCGTAGCCATAAATGTACTACCCTTCCGCTAAATTTAAACAGTCATCAAGCCAGCGATCAAATTTTAAAACATGATACATATCTCAATACAGATATGAACATTCTTTCTATTGGAGGATCTGATCCATCCTCCGGTGCTGGAATACAAAGTGACATCAAGACATTTTCCAACCATAATGTCTATGGGTTTACAGTTATAACTGCAATTACAAGTCAGAATACAAGAAAAGTTACCTCAATTGAGGCTGTTTCTACTAAAAGCCTAAGAGCACAACTAGATTCAATTTTGTCTGATTTCCATATCGATGCAATCAAAATTGGGATGGTTTACAATTCTCAAATAATAAAGGTAATTCATTCAAAGTTAAGAAATATCAAAGTTCCAATAGTTATCGATCCCATAATAAAATCAACAACGGGTGCAACACTTCTTAAAAAAAATGCGTTGTATAATTACAAAAAGATGATAGTTCCCTTAGCAGATGTGATAACTCCAAATAAGTATGAGGCGAAAGTTTTGTCAGGAACATCAAACACAAATAGATCTGCAAAAAAGATTCAATCAATGGGCGCCAAATGTGTAATCATTACTGGCGCAACTTCATCAAATAGTCAAATTTCTGATTATATTTTAGAGAAAAATAAGGGATATCTAATTTCTGGGAAAAAAATTCCTGTTAAAAACCATGGAAGTGGATGCAACTACTCTGCATCCATTGCAGTATCACTTGCAAAGGGAAATACAATTCATTCTGCGGTAAAAATAGCCAAAGATTATGTTTACCAATCCATAAAAAATTCAAAAAAGATTGGAAAAGGTGTCAATATCACCCATAGAAGTATTTCAAATGGAATGAAGGAGTTATCAGATTCAATCAATGACTTTAAGCAAATGAAAAACATTTACAAAGTAATTCCAGAATGCCAAACAAACTTTGTTTTTGCTAAAAAAAACCCAAAGACCATAAAAGATGTATTGGGAATATCTGGTCGTTTGGTAAAATCAGGTAAAGATGTTATAACAGCTGGTGAAATAGTCTATGGTGGTTCACAGCATGTTGGAACTGCTGTCATTCAAGTAAACAAAAAATTTCCAGAAATTCGTTCTGGTCTTAACATAAAATATGACACAAAAATTATTTCAAAAGCAAAAAAATCAAGATTTACTATTCTAAGCTATGACAGAAGCAAGGAACCAAAAAAGTCAAAACAAAAGGAAAACACTTCCATCACTTGGGGAATATCTAATTCTCTTAAGACAAAATCGCCTGACATAATTTATCACAAGGGTGACATTGGAAAAGAGCCAATGATTCTAATCTTTGGAAAAAATCCTGATGATGTAATAAGAAAGATTTCAAAGTTGAGAACTTATCACTAAAAATTGTGTAATTTAACATAAATAGTCCAACAATTAGAATACAAATTCATGAAAGCTGTAATTCTTGCTGGTGGTTTGGGCACAAGACTTCGTCCACTTACTAATAAAAAACCAAAACCAATGCTGCCTTTAGGTAAAAAGCCATTATTAGAACATCTAATCAAGTGGATAAGAAAAAATGGTGTAAAAGAGATTGTATTATGTGTAAGTTATCTTCACAAAATTATTGAAGATTATTTTGAGGATGGCCATAGATTTGGTGTAAAAATCGAATATGCTATATCAAGTAAACCACTTGCTACTGCGGGACAACTAAAAACAGCACAAAAGTTCATCGATGACACATTCGTTTGTGTTTATGGTGATTCCATTTTTGATTTTAACCTAAAAAATATGATAACTGAACATAAGAAAAAAAAATCATTTATCACCATGAGCCTTTACGAACACAAAACCTACATCAAGTATGGAGTTATTGACACTAAAAATAATGGTAAAGTGTTAGGTTGGAATGAAAAGCCAGTGATTAAATCAAAAATTAACATGGGTTGCTATGTTATGGAACCTAACATCCTAAACTTTATTCCTAAAAACAAACCATACGGCATGGATGATGTAATAAAAAAAGCAATTTCTAAACGTAAAACTGTTAACAGCATCCTAGTAAAAAATGGATTCACTGATATTGGTGACAAAGAAACTTATGAAAAAATAAACTTAGAATACAGAAAAAAGCTAGGTAAAATTTGATCGATTATGTCTGAAATTATAATTCGTGAAATTGAAGAAAATGATCTTGAGAAAGGATTTCTAGAAAGTTTAGATTTTTTAAGAAAGGCAAGTAATATTGATAAAAATAAAGCTAAGGAGATTTTGAAAAAAATAAAACAAAATCCAAATTATATAATCCATGTTGCCATAGATGACAACAAAATTGTTGGCTCTACTACCTTATTCATTGAACAAAAATTCATTCATGATGGTGGGCTTGTAGGTCATATTGAGGACGTCGTAGTAAGAAAAGAATGCGAAGGAAAGGGAATTGGGATTAAACTTGTTATGTCTATGTTAGAATGTGCAAAAGAAAAAAATTGTTACAAAACAATTTTAGATTGCAAGGATGATCTAAAACAATTTTATGAGAGAATTGGATTTAAACATGAATCAAACGGCATGCGATATGATCATAATTAAAAATATTTTTTTGGTCTTTTTTTAATTCTAAACAAGAGTGCTCCGACTATCATAACTGGTATAGAAACAGCCATGAATAGTGGAGGAACTATAATGACAGTAAACATATGATAATCTTTGTCTATACTATCCAGCATTGTATATGCATATGACATACCAACTAACAACACAATACCTCCAGCAATTACCAGCCGACCAATTTGCTTTGATCCAAATTTCCTTGCCATCATATAAGATGTACCAGACATGATTACAGCAGGTGCAACGCCTATTGAGATAAATTGTAAAATTTTTGATTTAGGTTCAAAAAAATCAGTCAAGGTTGGATCAATCATAAAATTAAAAATGGTGATTATTTCTCCCACAAATATTGCATACAAACCAATACCCGCGATTGCAATGTAAGCGCCATATTGCATTACCATACGAATGAAATTTTATTATGGATAAATAAACTATTTTTATTACTCTATTCCAACAAGACTTGCTAGCTCTTTTCTACATGCCGCGCCTAGTGTTTGAGCTGCATTCTCGGGTGAGCTTGTATTAAGAAATACACTGAATCCTCGTTCAAGACCAGACCAATAGCCTGTTAGAGGATATACTTCAATATGCCAATGAATTTGTCTGCTATTTTTCTTTTCAGGTGATAGATGAAACGCTAAATTAAATGACAAATCTTTAATCTCATTCGTCAAACCACCAAGTGTAGCCCTTAAAATTAACGATAGATCGTTGATTTCTTTTTGAGTTATTTTTGAGAAACTAGTGTTATGCTTTTTAGGACATATCCAAAATTCAAAAGGGTAAGAAGGTGCCCAGGGACAAAATGCAATAAATCCTTCAGATTGCAAGATTTGTCTTGGTCCGGCAGCTTCAGTATTTACTATCTGGCACATTGGGCATACACCCTTTTCATTAAAGATTTTATGCGAAGATTCAGCTTCTTCCTCAATTCTCGGAGGTAAATTTGAAAAACTAACCATGTTGATATGTGAGTGTTCCACATTACTTCCAGATTCTTTACCTTGATTAATGAAAATAGAGACGTATGTGACTCCTTTTTGTGTATACAACCATCTAAGTCTATCCTGAACCACAACCAAAACACATGACCATTGTTCAACGTCTATAGTGGCAAGAGTGTCTGTGTGTTTAGGAGATGCAACTACAATGTAATGATATCCATATGCAGGTTCGCTGTATAATGGTCTATCACTATATGTATTTTTAGTGGATGTAGAAACAATTGGTTCTTTACTTTCAAATACACGAACAGACCACCCTTTCACAAAAAAATCCTCACCGTCCTGTAACCTTTGCAGCATTCCATCTTTTGCAACAAGTGATAATATTGATAGATTAGTCATAGATTCGTTTCCAGGACAATATGGACATTTTTTGGTTTTGATATTTTTTTTTGCAGTTGGATGAACTATGACCTCACGCTCAAGAACATAATCTTTTCTCATATCACCCATAAGAAATAATCTGATTTTTTGACACTTAAAATCTTTCCAAAAGATTGTAGATGGATAATTATTTCTAAGATCGCTGTTTTAATTACAAGCTTTTAAGCATCCCGACGATTTCATGGAAACGGGGGATGAGAAAAAATAGCTGATAATAATCATGTTAAGATGATCTATGTTTTGTTAGATGGTGTTGGTGATCTACCACATGCAGACTTGGCAGGGAAGACACCGCTTGAGGCTGCAACAACAAGAAACATGGATACATTAGCAAAAAATGGTATTATGGGTCAGGTTATATCAGTTGGAAAGGGTATAGCACCAGAATCAGACATTGCTGTCTTTAATATGCTAGGGTACAAGTTTCAACATTCCGACTACGCAGGAAGGGGTGTAATTGAGGCAACTGGAATTGGGATTGATTTTAAGGATGGTGATTTGGCACTACGTGGTAATTTCGCTACATTAGACAATGAGGGAAAAATTATTGATCGACGAGCAGGTAGAAAAATTGAGAGAGAAGACGCAGAAGAAATTTCAAAAGAAATTGAAAAAAAAATCAGATTTTCAAACCCTAATGCTTCTGTAGTTGTGGCTCCCACAGTTGGGCATAGAGTTATTGTAAGGCTGAGAGATAGTAAGCCACTTTCCTCAGAAATTTCTAATACTGATCCAGCTTATGCGCGAGTAGATGGAATGGGGATTGCAAAGGCAGTGAGTGATTTTATGAAAATAGAAAAATGTATTCCACTAGAACAGACAGAAAACGCAATTGATGCGGCAAATTTGGTAAATGAGTTTACTGAACAATCTTTAGAAATAATGAAAAAAAGCGATGTGAATAAACATAGATCACAAAAAAACAAAAAATTGCTAAATAGTATATTGTTAAGGGATGCAGGTAACAAATATCCAAATGTGAAACCGATTAATGATTTACATTCTATGAATTTTTCATGTATTGTTGACATGCCAGTAGAGGTTGGTATTTCCAACATTCTTAAAATGAAGGCATTCAATGCTGGTGGTCTAACTGATTATGAAGGGAAGGCCAGTGTTGCAGCACAAGCAATGGAGACTGAGAATGCCATATATGTACACTTGAAGGGGCCAGATGACTTTGGACATGATGGTGATGCAATTGGTAAAATGAAAAATATTGAAGAGATTGATAAGCGATTTTTTGGCACTTTGCTAGATCATATAGATGTATCAAAGATTGCTGTAATGATATCAGCAGATCATTCTACGCCATGTATCTATAAGGGGCATAGTGATGATCCTGTTCCTTTGCTAATTTCGGGAGATATGATTACAAATGACGACACACAGCGCTTTACTGAGGCAGAAGCCAAAAAAGGTGCAATTGGATTAATTGAAGGTGCCCAAGTAGTAAAAACTGCAATAGATTTTTTTAAAACGTAAAAGTGAAAATTTCTTTTTTATCTAACATTTCGATGATTTTTTGTTTAACCCTATCAACATTAATTTGATAATACTGACCTGATTTACTATGTAATTTTTTTAATGCGCGACCAAGTACTGAAAGACATACTACATTTTCATATTTCTGATAATGCACTAGTGCTGCAGCAACCAGTATTAATCCTTGAATTAGCTCTTTTTCATCACCTGTACATTGTTTCCATGCACCCTCTAACGCTTCATGGCATTCCCAAAATCTTTCATTATTAAAATAAAAAATTCCATCTTTAATCGATTGATTTTTTTCAATTTCTTCTTCAACAATATGCCTAGAATGATCAATCTGTCCAATTGAAACTAGTTTTTCTAACAATAATTCTAGATTATTTTTATGCACTGAAACATCTAATTCAATAAATTTACTCGATATCCTACAATCCCGAATGGTTACAGTCATTCCATAAGTTAGATCACGTGAATTGGAATGAATGGTTTTTGCATCTTTTGGTGCATAATCAGAATTTTTCAAGTGTATCATAAATCTGTCCATAATTTTTTTTCTGTGATGATTTCATAAATTTGTTGATATTAGGTTGAAGATTTATATGAAATACTCAAAGGATTTGAAATATGTCCATGATTGAGATATTAAGTGATGAAAATAACTCATTTTTATCTAGACGAGAGATCATTTGTGATTTTAAGGCGCTAGGTGGAAAACTCAAAAAACTAGAAGCTGTAGAAATGATTACTAAAGAACTCAAATTAGTCGGAAAGATTGTAATTCCAATTAAATTACAAAATCATACTGGTCAACCAAAAATTACTGGTATATTTTATGTATATGATGATGAAAAACTTGCAAGAGAACATGTAAATCCTGCTATTTTTGCTCGTTTGGATAAAGCTAAAAGTGCTGGAGAAGAGAAAAAAGTTGAAAAGGCTGCAGATGCAGAACAAGCAAAGACAGAAACTCCTAAAGAAAAACCAAAGGTAGATGATAAGGCTGCAGATGCAGAACCAGCAAAGGCAGATGCACCTACTGATAAATCAGATACAAAAACAAAAGACAAAGGTGAAGATAACTAATGGCTGGAAAAAAAGGACTTAGTCCTAGTGTTTACAAATACTATAAAATAGATGGTGAAAAAATATCTAAAACACATAAGACTTGTCCTCGTTGTGGTAAGGGCGTTTTCATGTCAGAACACAAAGACCGAAGAACATGCGGTAAATGTGGCTTGACAGAATTTTCCTAATAAAGTCTTTTTTTTCTTAACTTCGATGCTTTCAATTCAAAACTTTCAATTTTTGAGATAAGGCTAGGCGCAAGTCTCATTTTTGAAATTAAATCTGGTGATAATTTTGTAACATTAGTATCTAATGTGATCCTTGTTGTAGGTAGATTTTTTTCAATCCAATATTTTATCACCTTATCCTCAAGTTTATAATCTCTAAATCCAGATGGAAATTTTTTTGTTATATGTAAAAGTAATGTCATATCACTAAATACTGCACGTGGCTCAAATAATCTCTCGCTATCTGCATAAACATTTTCAAAAAGATTTGTCGAAATTTCATCAGAGATTAATTCCATATTAGAAATTTTACGCATTAATTCTAAATAATGTAAAAATTCATGTGCTAAAATTGCATGTATCGTTCCTTTCAAACCATATGCTACTAGTGGTGCAGATATCTGAATAACAACCTTTAAGGTATTTTTTGCAACGACTGGAATTGTTCTTGCAAATAATATGCCATATTCGAACGAATTTGTACCTGATGAAGATATAGTTACAGAAGGCTCAACATATGCTATAGGAAAATTAACGCCAGAAGCTTTCTCTATTCTAGAAATGCCAGAAACAACAATTTGAAATCGTTTAACTATTAAAGAATACTCTTTTTCTGGTAAAATACCATTTTGAAACGCCTCTCTAACTTTTAGTAATGGGTTCAATGATGAGAATCACTATTTTGACTAAAAAAATGTTAATCTTAATCTATGATTAATTATTTTGACAAGTAGATTTGATTAACATCAAATTTTTCGCAAGAGCATTGTGTACCTAAAAGACTAGTTATGTTCGGAATAATTCTAAATCCCAAGAACGGTATGCCATCAACCAAACGTTTTATGGTAATACCTCCATCAACCTCGATCTCTACAGTAAATGATTGTAAAGAAATTTTTTTATATTTCAATTTGTGAATTTCCCTTTTATGCTGTTTTTTAGTAGAGCCAGTAAAGTAATCTTGTGCCTCTCTAACTATTGGAACAGTTTCAATTGGAACAGCAACAAGTTGTTTTAGCTTTTTCAGTTTCTTGGATGAAATGTTATCTTTTGTCGAAACCCACATCTTTATTTTAGATTTAAAGCGGATTGAACCGTTTGGTATAACATCTATAGTCCTTAATGCATGGACCATAATTTCACCAAGGTTAGATTTTTTTACTAATCGAACATTTCGTTTTTTTGGAGACAGTAATTTCGCAAAAAATGGTCTCCCATCACCCATAACAAGACTTGTTTTATCCTCACCGCCTATCCAAGTAAACTTGACCTGTTTTGTCTCAAATTTTTCATAAAGTAATTGAGATATTTTACCCTCAACACTATCAAATGAAACTATCCCATGATTATTGCAAAAAATACACCCCTTACCTTTACAGTCTTTACATGACTCCCCTTTTTGAGGCAGACCTCTCTTATCTTTAATATATCTCCCATACAAAAATGTGGGCTTTGTTTTCACATTACATTGTTCAGTTCTAAAATTAATTGTAAATGTGATATCAGGTGAAAGATGATCAATACGTTTCTTTGTTTTCTTTACAAATTTTTTTCCAAGTTCTCTTGTTACCGCTGTTTTTATCCCATCAACACCACGAAGATGAAACTTTGATCGTAGCCTATCATCCCTTTCAATAATAGATTGTTTTAAGATTGCGCCAACTGTGAAAGTAGAGAATTCATATCCTATTGACGCATTCTGCATCATTCTTACATAAAGATCCGCGTTAGAGAATAGGTTTTTGCAAACGTAACATTTTGTTGCAGCTCTAGAATTTATTGAATTTCTAATTTTATTACCCAGCCTTTTTCCTGATGACAGATGGGCAGAATTAATGAAAAATCTTCCTAAACAATTATCACATAAATCACATTCCTTAAGAATGAATTTGGATTGAAGTATGATTTTATCGTATTCTTCCAGCATACCATACTTTTGCATAAAAAATGGAGTTTAATTGAAAATAATAAACAAACTATTAACCCATTCCAAGTTTACGAAGGAAGCCTTGCATCTGTCTTCCTTTAGATGCCTTCATCATGTTTTTTGAATTTTTATAATTTTTTATTAGTTCCTTTACTTCATGCTCAGGCCAGCCGGAACCTCGTGCAATTCTCTTAACCCTAGAAGCGTTGAGAAGATCAGGATCAGCCTTCTCAGCCTGGTTCATACTTTGAATGATATATCGCCATTTGTCTATCCTCTCTTCCATTTTATCAAGCTGATCTTCTTTAACCATACCTGATAAACCTGGCATGCTATCAAGTAATCCCTGAATCGAACCAGCTTTTGTGACCTCTTCAAGTTGATAATAGAAGTCTTCCATGTTCATCTTGCCACTTGATATTCTTTTCATACGAACATCATCAGCTTCATTTTCTAATCTCTTAGCCAAGTCCAATACTGCTTGAATGTCACCCATACCTAGCAATCTACCTACAAAACGAGTTGGAGAAAATGTTTCCAAATCATCAATACGCTCACCAGTACCTATGTACATTACTTGTGCACCAGTAGCTGCTGATGCAGCTAATGCTCCCCCTCCTTTAGCTGAACTATCAAGTTTTGTAATTATTATTCCTCCAACTGGAACTATTTTATGAAATGCCTCCGCTTGAGCATGACATTGTTGGCCAATTGTTCCATCAACCACTAACAATGCAAGATCAGGTGAAGCAACTTTATTGATTTGTTTCATCTCATCAAGTAAATCTTTTTCCTCCTTATGCCGTCCAGCCGTATCGATCAAAATTATATCAAGATTAGAACTTTCAAAATGTTTTAAACCATTTTTAACGACTTGAGGCGAGTCTTTGTTTTTTTCGTCACCATAAACTTCAACATCAGATTTTTCGCACATTGTTCGCAATTGAACCAAGGCTCCGGGCCTAAATGTATCAGCACCAATTACGCCTACCCTGTAACCCTGTTTTGACAAGAATCTAGCAAGCTTTGACGTAACAGTAGTCTTTCCACTGCCCTGAATTCCTAACAGGAGAACTTTGTTGGTTTTTCCAGATTTGAAATGAAATTCAGTGTCATTGCCTAATAATTTTGCAAGTTCATCATATAATATTTTAACAATATGATCTTTTCTTGACAATCCTGGTGGAGGTTTTTCATTTAATGAACGGTTTTCAATATTTTTAGTGATTTCAAATACTAACTTGACATTAACATCAGATTGTAATAATGAACGTTGAATATCCTTTGATAATTCTTTAATAAGTTCCTCATCAACACCTGAAGAATTTACTATTTTTTTAATAGCAGATCTCAGACTAGATTTTAGCTTATCTAGCATTAGAATCTAAACTAGCAGCCTCTATTTCAAACATTCCTCTATAACCATCCCATATTGTTTTTGACTTGTTTATTATAATAGGATATGAATAAAGAGGACAGTCGACAACAAAGGTTTCAGCCTCCCCACCTTCAAAATTTAGGTTGAATCCATACTTGCCAGATAATTTATTTAATTGTGATATGTCATATGCAGTAATAATTTTTCCTAACCATGTTTCATCCAAGCCATCAGATGATACACTCGTTAAAATAAATTTGAATTTAGAATCGATGAGATCATTCATGTATTCTTTTGCATTTATTTTCCATAACGGAGTAATTGTCTTCAAACCATTTTCCTTACAGATTTTTTCAAAACATTTTTTCTGAAATTCACTAGATATGCCACCGTGTACCAGTCCTTCAATTTGAAAATCTCGTTTGGCTTTTTCCAATAATACTTTAAGAATATTCATTTCTTCTGCCAATTCATCAGAATCTAAAGCCGAAATAATTTGCGGAATTTTCAAAGTCTTTGACTGTAGTTTTGTTAATTCTATAGTAGGAAAATGTAGCAGGTGACTATTCGAAGATTTAGGAAAAATAGTTATCAAGCATTTTACATCATGCCCCATTTGTTTTACTTTATAAATTGAGTATGTGCTATCCTTTCCTCCGGAGAATAATGCTGCTAATTTCATGTATAATTTATGAATTAAAATATTTTATTTTTTTCAAGAGATAAAATAAAGGATGCCTCAACTCTCATAATCTTCATCAAACTTCAGACGGCTTTTCCAATCATCATCAGCATCCAGTTTATGATGATTTTATACGCATTATTTTAGTTCTGCCCATAACGTTCCAATATTCAATATCTTTACCCTGCTCTAATGTTCCCTCAAGTTCTTCGTTAATCATATCAACATCAATAGTTTCAAATGTTTCTGAATCCATAACCTGTATTTTAGAACCTACTATCGAGATTATCTGACCAGCTCTTTTGTCAATTAAAGGCACATGTATTTGCATATTAACAGGACCAACGTGAGGACGTTTTTGCCCATCATATATTCCTACACCTACTATTCTTGCTTTAGCTGAACCATGTTTTCCTGGTTTACTGGTATCATATTCGGTTATCCTACAAGGTTCACCTGTTGGTTGATCAGACACGGGAAGCAAGATATAAGATCCAATTTTCAATGATCCTAACTCAGTAGGCTTACTCATGATGAAAAAGAACTAAGAGTATCTTTTGAACTTTGCTATTTTAGTTTTTCAAGAAGAGAAAGGCTGACAAAGTTATTCATTACAACACCCTTACGAGAAATATCTTTACGAGTCTTTTCACAATACTTATTGATGCTTTGTGGACTACGATCATCAGACACTTCTAAAATAACAATTTTTTCTGTATAAGGAAATGTGAATTTTGGTTTGTCATTACAAAACATATTCAGATGGGCAAACCCAGCCCGCCGTATTTTATCTTTTTTCACGATAGTGTTTGCAATATCAGATAAA
>JACAST010000044.1 GCA_013390765.1 Marine Group I thaumarchaeote
ATAGGCAGTGGGAAAATCAATTAACTTCAAATGTTGGTCACAAAAATATAATTTGTGAAGCCAGTACGAGCATGCCCAATTTGTACAAATTGTGGTTCAAAGAAGTTTGAGCGCCTTGATTCTGAGGGCGTGAAGGTTAGATGTGTTAAATGTAATAGGGAATACAAGATATAGATTATATGTGTAGAATCTAGAATTTTTTCAATGGCAAAGACCTGGAAAGATTCTGATATTAGCCTAGATCTAATCAAAGATCAAACAATCGGAATCATTGGATATGGTATCCAGGGAGATGCACAGGCAAACAATCTCAAAGATTCTGGTCTCAAAGTAATCGTTGGACTTAAAGAGGGTGGCTCTAGCTGGAGCAAGGCAAAGAATGATGGCCATGAAGTAATGTCTGTAGCAGAGGCTTGCAAAAAGGCTGACATCATTCATATCTTAATTCCTGACATGGTTCAATCCAAAGTCTACAAGGATGAGATAGAACCAAATCTTTCTGAGGGAAATGCATTAGCGTTTTCGCATGCTGCTGCAATTTATTGGGGATGGATAAAGGCACCTGACAATGTTGACATTATCATGGTTGCACCAAAGGGTCCGGGTTCCAAGGTAAGAGAAACATATCTTGATGGGTTTGGAATACCATCAATTGTTGCGGTTGAACAAGACAAGACTGGAACAGCTTGGGACAGAACACTTGGAATTGCCAAGGGAATAGGAAGTGCACGTGCAGGCTTGATCAAAACTACGTTCAAGGAAGAAGTTGAGACTGATTGGTTTGGTGAACAAGCTGATCTCTGTGGTGGTTCTGCTTCTATGGTTGTGAATGCATTTGAAACATTGGTTGAAGCTGGCTATCAACCAGAAATTGCTTACTTTGAAGTTTTACATGAGTTGAAACTGATTGTAGACATGATTCAGAAATATGGAATCAATGGAATGTGGAGACGTGTAAGTGAAACTGCAAGGTATGGTGGTCTTACTCGCGGTCCAATGGTTATGAACAAACAGAACAAGGAAGAGATGAAAAAAGTTCTGCAACGAATACAGGATGGAACATTCAACAAAGAGTGGCTAAGTGAATATGAAAAAAACGGCAAAAACGCATTTGACAAGTACATGAAACAGCTAGATTCACATCAAATAGAGCAAGTAGGAAAACAAATGCGAAAAATGATGTGGCCTGATTCAACCGAATAATTACAGTTTTCTTAGTTTTGATACGCCCTTCTTAATATGATTGATAACATCATCAAGTGATGTTCCTGGTCCAAAGTTTCCAGTAACGCCAGACTTTTCAAGCGCCTTTTTATCTTCCTCTGGAATTGTCCCACCGCCTACAATAAGGACATCCTTGATTCCCTTCTTCTTTAATTCTTTAACAACTCTGGGAAACAACGTTCTATGAGCTCCGTTTAAGAGGCTAAGTGCAACTGCATCAACATCCTCGTCTTCAGCAATTTGTGCTATTCTATTTGGTGTGGCAAACAGACCAGAGTAAATTACTTCCATTCCAGCATCCCTGAATCCTCGGCACAACACAAGTGCACCTCTGTCATGACCGTCCAAGCCTAGTTTTGCAACCAGGATCTTAATACTGCGAGATGCAGTTTTTTGCTTCATAATGTAACATTCTCATATTTACCTTAAAATCTTTTGAATCTGAATAAACTTACATAACGTTTCAAATTATTCACGATATGGCAGGCACCACTCCAGTCAACTATGAGCTTAAGTTTGAGCCATCATTCCATAATTTCAAATTTAATGGTACAGAAACCATCACTCTCAATTTGTCAAAATCTACCAATTCAATTATTCTAGATGCTGCTGAACTTACAATAAAAAAATGTCATGCTGTTCAAGGAACGAAAATCATCTCTGCAAAACCATCTATCAATGAGAAAAATGAAAGACTGACAATCAAACTTGCAAAAAAAATAAAGGGAAAGGCAAAACTTTGCATCGAGTTTACGGGAATTCTAAACGATAGGCTTTTAGGATTTTACAAAAGCCAGTACAAGGACAAAAAAGGAAGGACAAAGTATCTTGCAACAACACAGTTTGAGGCTGCTGATGCTAGAAGGGCATTTCCATGCTGGGACGAACCTGCTGTTAAGGCTACGTTTGATGTCTCACTTTTGGTAGACAAACATCTTGATGCAATTTCAAACATGCCAGTTACATCCAAGAAAAATGTTGGTTCAAAAATTCTATACAAGTTTGATCGTACACCAATAATGTCAACGTATCTTTTGTACCTAGGTGTAGGTGAATTTGAATATCTGTATGGAAAGTTACGAAACATCAAGATAAGAATTGTTACAACAAAGGGTAACAAGAACAAGGGAAAACTATCATTAGACTTTACCAAAAAGTTTCTTGGTGAATATGAGAAATATTTCGGCATAAAGTATCCACTTCCAAAACTTGACATGATAGCAATACCTGACTTTGCTGCTGGTGCAATGGAGAATTGGGGCGCAATTACATTTAGGGAAGCAATTTTGCTTTATGATCCAAAAACATCTTCAACCAGGACAAAGCAGTACATTGCAGAGGTAATATCACATGAGATTGCTCACCAATGGTTTGGTAATCTTGTCACAATGAAATGGTGGAATGATCTTTGGCTGAACGAAAGCTTTGCAACATTCATGGCAACAAAAATCGTGAATAAGTTTTATCCAGAGTGGGATCTTTGGGATCAGTTTCTAGATGATGCAATGTTAGAAGCCATGAGCCTTGACGCATTAAAAAATTCTCATCCAATAAATGTGAACGTAAAACATCCAGCACAAATCAGAGAAATCTTTGACGCAATCAGCTACGATAAGGGTGGTAGTGTTTTACGTATGCTGGAGAATTATGTTGGAATAGAAAACTTCCGTAAGGGACTGAAACATTATCTTGCTAAGCATAGATATTCAAATGCTGAAGGACGGGATTTATGGAATTCAATTGGGAAAATTGCACACAAGCCTGTAGACTCTATGATGAAAACATGGATTGACCAAGTTGGCTATCCAATTGTAGTTGTTAAGCGAGACAATTCAAAAATATCATTAACACAGAAGCGTTTCTTATTTGATGGGAGTCGAGTTTCTAAAAATAGATGGGCAATTCCAATACAGATTGAAGAGGGAAATTACGAAAACTCAATCTTAATGAAATCACACTCTAGCAGTGTATCGCTTAAAAACAAGGATTCAAATTTTATAATAAATTCAGGCCGTTATGGGTTTTACAGAGTTCAATATGATGATCATAGTTTAGAGAATCTAACCAAGCTGATTGATGAAAAAATATTGAATCATGTTGATAGATGGAGTTTACAAAATGATTTGTTTTCACAGTGTATATCAGGCACAAAACAACTCCAGGAATATCTTGATTTTACAACATCATATCACGATGAAGATGATTATATCACCCTGCTAAATTTAGCGCAAAATCTTTACTATCTATACAAACTAACTATTAAAGAAAAATTCTCTGATGAGATCAGAACATACACTGTACAATTTTTGGGAACAATATTTGATCGCCTTGGTTGGGATTCCAAAAAAAATGAGAAGCATACCGATTCACTGTTACGTAGTTTTATAATTACTGCACTTGGTAAACTTGGTGATAAGGAGATACTCGGTGAAGCAAACAAACGCTTTAATAAATTTCTTAAAAATAAAAATTCCCTCGTTGCTGATCTGCAGGAACCAGTTTTTGTACTAGCTGCATGGCAGGGAGATAAAAAAACTTACAGTAAACTTTTGTCGCTTTACAGAAAGTCTACTTTACAAGAAGAAAAGATTAGATTTCTTATGGCAATGTGTAATTTCAAGCAAAAAAATTTACTGCTTAAAACATTAGCTCTTTCCCTAACCCCAGATGTACGTTCACAAAACATCCGCGTTCCAATTATGGGTATATCAGCCAATATTCATGGCAGAGATGTTCTTTGGCCATGGTTAAAGAAGCATTGGAAAAAATTAATTAGAAAGTTTGGGGTTGGAAACCCACTTGCGAATAGAATTGTAGCCAGCGTTGGTGGCGTAATTGATGATAAACAGGAAATGGATGTACGTAACTTTTTCAAAAGAAATCCTTTACCTGGAACAGAGCGTATTATAGAACAAACATTGGAGCGGGTTAGAATCAGATCAGGATTTTTGCGGCGTATTAAAGCAGAATTTGTATAATTATGAATAAGAAAATTATTGCTATTGGATTAGTAATCATAATAATAATTATAGTGATATCAGGAACATTTGATTTTGCATTGGACGAATCCACAATATCTCAAACAATTTTTGTTGATGCAGTATACGATCCAAAAAATAATCTTGTTAAAATTACATATACTGATGAATCTGATAAAACAAATCTAGTAACTCTTGAGATTTTGGGTATGGAAAAAACATTTCATAAGGAATTTTCACAGAGTTCATTTGTAGAAACTGTTCCGATGAATTCTGAACCAAAGTATGGTTGGTCTACCATGCCAGTAGTATTTTCTATAAACCATGATGAGTTTGGGAAAATTGGATTAAAAACTGAAATTCACCAGCAAGATGAGTTAAAACCTAAAGTGATTTATAGTAAAATCTAGCGACCAGCAGATCTATATATGATAACTAGCTAAATTTTTCAAATGGCAAAGGAATTTGATCAATGGTGGAAGGGGCTTGGGGAAGACCTTGAAGAAGACATTGAAGCAAATTCCTGAGTGTTCTAGGTTTAGTACAACCTAAAGGTCAAGGATAACCAATATTTATCGTAGAAACAAAAGATAATTGTACATGGATATTACTTCTGATTTGAAAAAAGCAAAGCGTGGAGCAATCGCAAAGGCAATTTCAATTTTTGAAAACGACGAAAAAGAATCAAGAAAATTAATTAAAAAAATATTCAAATCTTCTGGAAAGTCTGTAATCATAGGCATAACTGGACCAGCAGGAGCCGGAAAATCATCACTGATAGATAAAACTGTGATTAAATTGAAGAAATTGGGTATGAAACCTGCAGTACTGGCAATAGATCCTACCAGCCACATATCTGGCGGTGCAATACTTGGCGATAGGGTACGAATGACAGAAGCAACAGATTCTGGAACATATATCAGAAGCATAGCATCCAGGGGTGCTACTGGAGCAATCTCAAGGTCAATACGGAACAGTATACGTGTACTGGAATATGCTGGATTTGATCCTATAATTATAGAGAGTGTTGGTGCAGGACAGACGGAAATAGAAATCTCTAACATAGCTGACATTACAGTGGTTGTATTCAACCCACACACAGGAGATAGCATCCAAACCATAAAAGCAGGAATTACTGAAATTGGTGACATTTACCTTGTACATAAAAGTGACCTTGAAGGAGCATCACAGTTATTTCAATCGGCTCAAGACTTTATTGGAACAGTAGAAAAAAACCCGCCAATTCTCAAGGTATCATCAAAGACTGAGGAGGGAATTTCTGAATTTCTAGCAGAATTGAAAAAGCTCATAACAAAAAGAAGAAAAGAAAAAAAATTATCAGAAAAGCAAAAACTTTCCAAAGAACTTGATGATATTATTTTAAATAATATTAACCGAAAAGTTGCAACAATGCTTCATTCAAGCAAATCCTACTCAGATTATCTTAAAAAAGTTCAAGACAGAAAGATGGATCCGTTTGAAGCTGCTGACAAAATATCTAATGGTATAGTAAAGTGATTGTATGGAAAAGAAGAAAGCAAAAACCAATGAATTTGTAACAGATTCTAATATACCTGTTAAACCAATTTATAACCAATCAAAAAATTCAAAGGAAAGTCCTGGTAAGTATCCATTTACACGCGGAATTCATTCTGGAATGTATCGTGATAGACTCTGGACGATGCGTCAATATTCTGGCTTTGGAGATGCGGCACAGTCAAACAAACGTTACAAATTCATGCTAGATAGTGGTCAGACTGGTCTTTCAATGGCTTTTGATTTACCTACGCAAATTGGTCATGATCCTGATTCATCACATGCTGAAGGTGAGGTTGGCAAAGTGGGTGTATCAATTGCGTCACTAAAAGATATGCAAACTGCATTCAATGGAATCAATCTAGGAAAGGTTTCAACGTCTATGACAATTAACGCCACGGCATCTACGCTTCTAGCATATTATATTGCTGTAGGAAAGTTACAGGGAATTTCAAGTAAAGAACTTAGAGGCACAACTCAAAATGATATATTGAAAGAATATGTTGCTAGAAATACCTACATCTATCCGCCACAGCCATCTATGAGGCTAGTAGGTGACATGATTGATTACTGTGCAAAAAACGTACCACAGTGGTATCCAATTTCAATCTCAGGTTATCATATGCGTGAAGCTGGAGCAACTGCAGTTCAGGAAATTGCGTTTACAATTGCAAATGGAATTGAATATATTCAAACATGCATAGACCGCGGATTAAAGATTGATGATTTTGCACCCAGGCTTTCCTTTTTCTTTTGTTGTACTATAGAATTTTTTGAAGAGGTCGCAAAGTTCAGAACTGCAAGAAAAGTGTACGCAAAAATCCTAAAGGAAAGATTTCATGCAAAGAATCCTAAATCTTTACAACTTAGATTTCATACTCAGACAAGTGGTGAATCATTAACAGCACAGCAACCTGACAATAATATTGTTCGTGTGGCAGTACAAGCAATGGCTGCAGTTCTTGGCGGAACACAGTCACTTCATACAAATTCGAAGGATGAGGCATTAGCACTTCCGTCACAAGAGGCTGCAAAGATTGCATTGCGAACACAACAAATTATTGGGTATGAAAGTGGAATAACAAAGACAGTTGATCCAATGGCTGGGTCTTATTACATGGAATCGCTTTGTGATGAGATTGAAGAACAAACACTGAGTTATCTCAAAAAAATTGATAATATGGGCGGTGCACTTTGTGCAATTGA
>JACAST010000015.1 GCA_013390765.1 Marine Group I thaumarchaeote
AAATCTAATTTCAGCATAATCTGATTTTTTTAATGCTTTTGTAAGAGTCTGTTTGAGCTTTTTTGGAGTTTTTTCAGCAATACTAACACATGTTTTGTATGCCATTTTTCTTATTTCTCTAAAATGTACTCATCAGATATTTCCATTCCGAAATGTCTACCCGTAGCAGCCTTTGAATGGACTAGTACTGAATCACCCTTTTTTAGATGTGTAACGGATACTAGATGTCCATTAGGTTTTACAAAACGAATTGTTTCAGCATCCTGTGCTATAATACCACCTATTTCTTCGCCAACTTTAGCCTTAATCATAAGCATTGGTCTTTTTTCTATCTTACATCTGCCTATTGTAGCACGCCTTGCCCTTCCTTTAGAATTAAGTACTAATATTTCCACTCCTGTTTCTAATTCAGATAGGTATTTTGTAGTACCGTCAGGCGCTAACGTATAACAGTGTACTGCGCCGGCATTAACTCTAAATGGTCTAGGTGAAGTAAATGATGAACCAACCGATTCGTTATGAACTAGAAACAAAAAGTTAGCTCTACTTCCAATCAACATACCTTCACCTCGATTCAGCATAGATGCTGTATCAACACATACCCTTTCACCGTCACCTACCTCCTGAATCTCCACTATTTTCGCAGAGCTGAGCTCAAAACTTTTTGAACCTAAATATACTAACGCCTCCCTGACTTCATTCATTGAACCTGCATTAAAAATTACACCATCCACGCCAACATCTAAAATGGAAAACATTTTTCTTACCTCTTTCGCATTTCTAGCAATTGAAAAAATCTCAGTATGCATTTTGTGTAATTTTGCGATAATATTTTCTAGCGGAATCACCTTCCAATCTTTTACTTCGATTATAACAAAATCCAATCCCTTTTTTGCAGAATCAAGAATATTCTCAATGTCTTTATTTGATAAGACCTTAAACCGTCTTCCAATCTTCTTTCCCTTGAGTTTTTTAGTTGTGAGCTTATCTAAAATTACGTAATTAGCATTTTGGGAAGGAAAAATTGTTTGAATTTTCGTCTTGCCTAAACTTTTTGGATCCGTAAAGACTATCCTAATACCTTCATCTTCCAAATTTTTAACAAACTTTACAAGATGATTCTTAGCAACTTTTGGTTGAATGATTAATTGCTTATTAATTGCCAATTATACTTGCCACTTCCTTTGCTGTTTGATTTTTGAAGATTATCCCTGCAAGAGCCCCTACAATTTTTTCTGGCGAATTATGCGCAAATATGTTTCTTCCATAAGTCACTCCCTTAGCACCTGCTTTCATAGCATCTTCTGTCATTTGTAAAATATCCATATCTGTCTTAGCTTTTGGACCACCAGCAATCACCAAAGGTACAGGAACGCTTTCAACTACTTTTGAAAATGAATCTATATCTCCAGTGTAAAGCGTTTTAACAATATCAGCACCACATTCAGCACCAATTCTAGCAGTATGTGCTACTACTTCAGGATCGTGAGGATTTTTTATATTTTCACCCCTTGGATACATCATTGCTAAGAGTGGAACATTCCATTCATGACATTGTTCAGAAATCATTCCTAAATCAGCAAGCATTTCTGGTTCCTCTTTTCCACCAATGTTTATGTGTAAAGACACGCCATCGGCACCAAGTCTTAACGCCTCTTTAACAGAACCAGTAAGCATTTTCCTGTTTGGTGCAGTGGAGAGGGATGTACTTGCGGAAAAATGAACTAAAATGCCTACTTTGGGTGGTCTTGGTAGTGTTTTGATAATGCCTTTGTTAATTATGACGCAAGTAATTCCATGGCTTTCACACTTGTAAATCATAGAATGTGGTTTTTCAAGACCTTCAATAGGACCATTTGAAATACCATGGTCCATTGGAATACAAAGCATTCTTCCTTTTCTTAAGATTCTGTGTAATCTAATCTCAGTTCCGTTGGTCATTGAAGGTATTATTTTTGTATGCTACTTAAAAATTATAGTAACATTGACTCAATTTTTAAGAATTAAATAGTAACTGAAAAACATCACAATTGGATTGAGCCAAATCACTGATCAAATTCATAATTCTAAAATTAGTGATATACTTGAAAATTCACTTCAGGGAACAAGACCTGAATACGATGATTACATTAGATTACTTGACTCGGATAATGTATCTTTGATGGGTTTAGTAGCTGGAACTTTAACGCGTAATAAATTTGGCACAAAGGCATCTTTTGTAAACAACATAATTCTAAACTATACCAATGTCTGTATAACCGACTGCAAATTTTGTGCGTTTTACAGACCACCTAACCATGAGGAATCTTACACATTAACCTTAGATGAAATTGAATCACGTGTCAAGATTGCATGCGATTTGTTCAAAATAAGGCAAGTATTGATTCAGGGTGGGCATAATCCTGACCTCGGAATAGAATATTATGAAGACTCGTTTAGAATGATTAGAAAAAAATTTCCACAAGTAGGGGTTCATGGCTTATCAACATCCGAAATTGATACTATTGCTAAAGTTGAAAAATCATCAACTAAGGAAATTTTATCTAGACTAAAGGATGCGGGACTACAATCTTTGCCAGGCGCTGGGGCTGAAATTTTAACTGATAAGGTAAAGGAGATTATCAGTCCAAAAAAAATTACAAGTGATGAATGGTTACGCATTATGGAGGAAGCACATACTCTTGGAATTCCAGCATCTGCTACTATGATGTATGGGCATGTTGAATCAAATCAAGACATTGCTGAACACTTTAGAAAAATTGTACAACTACAAAAAAAGACTGGCGTTTTTATGGCATTCATTCCTTGGAGTTTTGAACCAAATAATACACAGATGCAAAAAGAAGGAATAATTAATTTTGGTGCTGGTGGAGTTCAACTTCTAAAGATGATTGCAATATCTAGGCTTGTATTTGATGGGTTGATTTCGCATATTCAATCATCGTGGCTAACAAACGGAATTGGAATGGCACAGTTGGCGCTGCAGTATGGTGCTGATGACTTTGGCGGAACGCTAATTGGGGAAGAAGTTGTATCATGTACTGGAGCTCGCTCTACAGAACTCACTGATAAGAAAATTATTGATTCTATTCATCAGATTGGATATAAGGTGGAAGAAAGAGATAATTTCTATCAAACTGTTTGCATGCATTAAAGCCCATAACTTGACCACTTTGAGTCAACCATTTTCTTTGTATCAATATCAACCTTAACCTCTTCTTGAATCTCTCGCTCAAAACCTTCCTCTTTTGTCTTTTGTGTAGCGTCGATTCCTAATTTTGAACCCAAATTAACTCTAGGTGAAGCAGGATCTAAAGTATCTGTAGGTGCATTGTCTATGATAATTGTGTCACGTGCAGCATCAATTCTAGTTGTAACTGCCCAGATTACTTCATTCATATCGTGCACATTCACATCATGATCAACCACTATGATTATCTTAGTTAGTGCCAATTGACCCATACCCCATAACCCCATCATGACTTTTTTTGCTTGACCGGGGTATCGTTTTTTTATTGATACTATTGCCAATCCTTGAAACCAACCTGCAGGTGGCATACTAAAGTCAACTACTTCTGGATGTAGCATTCTTATCAGTGGTAAAAATGAGCGTTCAATAACTTTTCCAATATATGCATCTTCTAAGATTGGTTTACCAACAACAGTTGTTAGATAGATAGGATTTTTCCTTTGCATTATTCCTGTAAGCGTAAATGTTGGAAAAGGTTCCTGTGGTGTGTAAAAACCTGTATGATCACCAAATGGTCCTTCATTTCTAACGTCAGAAGCATCAACATATCCTTCTAACACCATCTCAGCATTCGCAGGAACCTCAAGATCTACTGTCTTGCATTTTACAGTCCTGATTCCTTTTTTTCTAGCAATACCAGCAAAAAGATACTTGTCAAGTCCTTCTGGCACAGGAGCTATCGCAGAAAATATAGTTGCTGGATCTCCGCCTATAATTATAGCAACATCAATTTTGCTGCCCTTTTCTTTTGATATGTCAAAATGTGCTGCACCTCGTTTGTGTTTTTGCCAGTGCATTAACGCATGAGTACTATCAATGATTTGAATTCGATATACACCTAAATTTCTTACACCTGTTTCAGGATGTTTTGTAGCTACAAGTCCAAATGTGATAAATTTTCCTGCATCTTTTGGCCACGACTTTAAAATTGGAATTTTATCAAATGAAGGAGATTCGCTTACCATTTCAGTTACAGGACCACTTTTTTCTAGTTTTGGAAACGATTCACTCATTTTAGACAGCTCCGGTAATTTTCTAATCTTATTGAAAATTCCAGACGGAATTTCCATCTTCGTCATATCAGCAATTCTTTGTCCAATCTCAGAAAACTCCGCAGTTTCAAGTCCAATCTCAAGTCTTTTCATTGAGCCAAATGCATTTCCTAAAACAGGCATTTCGTGTCCTTTAACATTTTCAAAGAGAACAGCTGGTCCTTTTGTATAAGACACTCTCCTCAAAATTTCAGCAATCTCTAAGTTGGCATCTACTTCTGTTTTTATCCGCTTTAATTCACCAACTTTTTCCAGCTCCTCCATAAATCGTCTAATGTCATCAATGGGCACGACATTTGTGTTTGAGAATACAGTATAAGCTTAACTCGATTTATCCTAGTTGGTATAGTTGAAAAAATTCTTAACGTAAGTGTTTTAATTACTTTAAACCAGCGTGTTTGTCATGGATAGCAAGAAAAAATGTGCTGTATGCAAGGGAAAAGGCAAGATAGAATTGCTGGATTCACCATGTCCTTTTTGTAATAGTACTGGAGAATTTACAAAAATTTCAGAAAATTATTTCGAGTCACATATATGTCAGTGCATATTCTTAAATCGAAAAACTTGTCCTTTATGTGGAAAGAAATGCCATCATGATACACCAAATAAGCCAAAAATATTGTTGGGTCCAATGTAGTCTTACTAATAATTATCACATAGGTGGAAGTTCACTTTTCTTACCGTGACCGCCTGAACCAAATCTGCAATAAAAACATAAATCTGATTGCATGTATTTTAGCACTACAATTTTGATTGCACCAATTTTTAAGGCAACTTTTGTTAAGATTTTGTATTTCATTGGCATAGCAGGTATTACTTCGTTCATGTAAACGTTGTAGTGCTCAGGACAAAATTTTAGAGTAACCCGAGCATCTTTTCCACTTTGATTTACTTGTTTCGTAAAATTAACTTGTTCTCTGATATATTCATGCTTAGGGCATGGACAATTTTTTCCACCAGGATGCTTATACGCAGGCGTATTTTTCCAATCAAAGTCTGGAAATTCTTCATCAAAATCATCCATATGAATAATTATAATACATTTTATAAAAATTCGATCAAATTATGCTCTGATTATAAGCACAATCTAAATAAACCACATATCATGTATTGAATCCATATGGCATCTAACAGATCTAGAAAAACTAGAAGAACTGCTAGAAGAACTGCTAGAAGAACTGCTAGAAAAACTGTTAGAAAAACTGTTAGAAAAACTGTTAGAAAAACTGTTAGAAAAACTGCTAGAAAAACTGCTAGAAAAACTGCTAGAAAAACTAGAATAATAAAAAAGGCTAAGAAACCGGTCAAACGAAGGAAGAAAGCCATTACATCAAAAATTGCGGATTTAGAGAAAAAATTAAAAGATCTTTCCAAAGAAAAACCAAAACCTGCAGAGATAACACCACCACCACCAAAACCTGCAGAGATAACACCACCACCACCAAAACCTGCGGAGATAACACCACCACCTCCACCACCAAAACCTGCAGAAAAAGCACCACCAGTTTTAGTTTACGAACAGTGGAAACAGGTTTCAACTAAAAATTGGAATGATCAAAAAGCAGTGTTAACAGGCTATACTGCTTCAAGTGATAGATATTGGGCTAGCCTTCATGTACAAAACGCCCCTGACGTTCCAGCAGCTAATTGGAATGATCAAAAAGCAGTGTTAACAGGCTATACACACCCAGGTAACAAATATTTTGCAACAAGGCAAAGACTTGCAAATCATCCACGAGACAAGACTTTCCAGCCAGGCATTGCAGTGTCAGCAGGCTCTGGTGGGTCAACACAAACATCACCACCACCACCACCACCACCACCACCTAAGCAATCACAACCGGAAAGTCAGCCTCAATCCAGTTCTGGTAAGAAATCAAAACAACAAGAACTAGAGGATTATGAAAAGGAGTATATTGTTAGATATGCACAAGTGCAAGAAGAGACGACAAAAGCTGCGGCTGTAGAAGCATCTGCAGCATCTAAAAGGGGCGCAATGCCAAAGGGTTTCTAAACAAATATTTTATTTTATTCTACGTTTGTGTAAGCTTGTAAAACTTCCTTTGAATGACCTTTTGCCTTAACTTTCTCAAAAACCTTAAAGATCTTTCCATTTTCATTGACCAAAAAGGTACTTCGATTGATACCCATGTACTCTCTTCCCATAAACTTCTTTTTACCCCAAACACCAAATAATTTTGAAACTGCTGTCTCAGTGTCTGCAAGTAAGACATAAGGAATTTTCATTTTCTCACAAAATTTTTTATGAGATTCTATATCGTCCTTACTTATACCTATGATTTCAATGCCAGCTTTTTGAAATTTTTTATAATCTTTGGAGAATTCATCAGCCTCAATAGTGCAGCCAGGAGTAAAGTCCTTAGGATAAAAATAGATCACATATTTTTTTCCTTTAAGATCACTTGATTTAACAATATTCCCATCCGCGTCACTTAGCTCAAATTTTGGTAAGGATGAATTTTCTGCAATCATATCAATACAAGTTTAAAATTCCCTATTAATTATTCTATATTCACTGTATAGAATTCGAATGTTTTAAATGGAACTTGAAAATGGTTGACTTCATTGGTTAATCCTCGTAATTGGTTTGCAGAAGCTATAGCAACGTATGCTCTAGTATTCTTTGGACCTCTTGCTATAATATTGTCTGTTGTAGCTTTTGGCGATGGCTTATCAATAGAGTCTATCATTATGATCTCTTTAGCCCATGGTGCAGCAATTGGCTTGATGGTTTATGCATTTGGTCACATATCTGGAGCCCATATCAATCCAGCTGTGACTATACCAATGATGATCACAAAAAAAATTAGTGTTGCTGATGGAATTGGATACATAATTTTCCAATTGATTGGAGCGGTGGTTGCTGCATTTTCACTTAAGGCTATTTTGCCTGAGATTGGTGCTAAAGTAAACTTTGGCACACAGGGTGGACCCAGTGAACTATTAAACAATAGTGTAATGGCTGGCATCACGGTAGAAATAATTTTAACATTCTTCCTTGTAACAGTAATCTTCCTTACAGCTGTTCACAAAAAAGCTCCTGCGGGTATACATGGAATTTCAATTGGAGGAATGGTCTTTTTACTCCACTTGGTAGGTGTACCATTAACTGGTGCATCTATGAATCCTGCAAGAACATTTGGTCCCGCAGTTGTATCAGGATTTTGGGAACTTCATTGGCTATATTGGGTTGCACCTATCATTGGGGGAATAATTGCTGGAGTAATCATGAATTATATTTTTGTGAATAATGCAGAACCAGAAACAAAACGTAGATCACGTGCTAGTTCTATCGGTAAATCACAGGAACTAGAAAAGTATGAAAAACAATATCTAGCCAAATTAGAAAAAAAACCAGTAGAACAAGAAAGAAAAAAAGTATCAAGATCACGTACGAGATAATCAAAAAATCAAAGCCAAAGAAAAGGGCACCAAAACCGTCAGAACTGGACAATCTAGGTAGACTAAGTTTCCGAAAACATACTATTACAAAGCGAAGATAATATTTAGCAAAACGAAAGGATTATGAACAAAAGTATGTACAGCGATTTATGAAAACATTAGATGCTAAATCAATGCGATCATCTAGCAAAAAATTTGATCACGATTTGATTTCAGGAAGATTAAACCTTCAAGATTTTGTTGATAAAAAACGGAAGGAATTACAAACAGATAGAAAGGAATACGAAAAGAAGTATATTTCCAAATACAAAGAACCACAAGCAAGCCAAGAGAAATCAAAATCTATGACAGAATTTGATGATGATCTAGGCAGACTAAGTTTTCGAAAACATGCTATTACTAAACAGAAGCAATTACAAGTAGAACGAAAGGAATACGAGAAAGAATACCTCGCACGATATCGAAGCAGCCAAAAACAAAGCGATAGAAAAAAAAAAGCTGAACTAAAGAAATCAGAATCTTACTTATACATTCCAGAGGAGCCAAAACAAGATATCAAAAAAGAAAGAAAACTATATGAAATGGAATATGTATCCAGATTTAAAAAAATACAAAAAACTAAATTGAAAATTGCCGCATTAGAGCAAAAATTAAGACTTAGTCAATTAGAACTTGACGATCCAAAACAAGATATCAAAAAAGAAAGAAAAGATTACGAGAAAGAATATCTCGCACAATATAAAAAACAACAAAAATCAAAGCCAAAGAAAGGGCATCAAAACAGTTAGAGCAGGAACCGAAAACAGATGAAAATGAATAACTAAAAAAGTACGAAATTTAATATCTGTCTAGATAAAAAAACAATCTATAAACCTTCTAAAAATTTAAGAGTGTTATGAATTGGACCCGTTGCATAGCCTGGATAGTGCGAACGCTTGCGGAGCGTTAGGTCGCAGGTTCGAATCCTGCCGGGCCCGCCTTTTTATTTAATTAGGATTAGAAAAAAATATTTTATATGGTTATTATTACTGAAGAAATAAAAAATTTTGTTAACTTTCAAAAACTAGGGTATGTTGCAACAATCTCCGCTGATAATACGCCAAATCTATCTCCTAAAGGCACCATCATGATATTAGATGAATCATATCTGGCTTTTGCGCATATACATTCACCTCAAACAGTAGAAAATCTAAAGCATAATCCATCAATTGAAATTAATGTAGTTGATCCATTTTCTCGAAGAGGATATCGTTTTAAGGGAATCGCAGAAATAATTTCATATGGTGATAAATTTAATAAAATTATTTCATATTACAAAACGTCAGGAATTAAAAGCTCGATCAAATCTATCATCTTAGTGAAAATCGAAAAGGTAAGTGAAGTACTTTCACCACTTTATGATCTTGGTTATACAGAAGAAGAATTAAAAACTAAATGGAAAAAACATTATATGTCATAATCCAGTTAAGTAGAATTTTTTCGTAGTCCTCGTTCATCTTCAAGGGCTTTTTTTACTGCGTTTAACTCTGTTAGCGTAGTCTGCAATTTCTGATTCATGGATGCTACTACCGCACTAGCTGCATCAACAATTTTTTCTGTTCCTTCGCTCTTACTGGATTTCGTCATTTCATCTTTAATGAATTTAAGCTCTCTAAATCCAGAATCAAGTTCTTTTCTTTTTTGTATTATTTCATTTTCAATCTGTTCTTTTTCTTCTTTCATTTTTTTAACATCTGGAGAATTATCCACTTTTGTTCTAACAGATTCAAGTTCTCTGTTGTATTTCTTAATTTCATCTTTTATTCCAGATAGTTCTCTTTTAGAATTATTGATTTCCTGAATTAGAGAGTCTTTTTTTCTTTGTTCTTCTGTTGTTTTGCCAATTTCTTCAGTTTTTTTCCAGAGTTCACTATTTGCATTGAGTAGTTCTACTCGAGTCGATTTGATTTTTGAAATAATGTCAGCGTATTCACTATTTGATTTTTGAATATCTTCTTTTATACCGTTCAATACTTTTTTTGCATCCATTAAATTTTTTATTGTAACGTTGTATTCCTGTTTGGCAGATTCGAATTTTATAGAAAGTGGTTCTGGTTCATTTTTTTGAGTTCTAACTTCAACATCTTGATTTTTTTCATCCGACTCTATTTCTATGGCTTTATTATGTTTTGACACTCCCTTCTTTTGCTTAGGCTTTTGTTGTTTTTTATATTGTGCGAGATATTCTTTCTCGTAATCTTCTGATTCTTTTTTTCCGGAGCCTCTAAACCAATTCATACAAATTCATCTTTTTCTTATATTTTTTATCTAATTATTCTCCCTTTTACATACTTTAAGTAAAAACCAATTCCGCCCAAAA
The DNA here is from genome assembly GCA_013390765.1 of Marine Group I thaumarchaeote. Lineage (GTDB taxonomy): Archaea > Thermoproteota > Nitrososphaeria > Nitrososphaerales > Nitrosopumilaceae > Nitrosopelagicus. The sequence goes on from JACAST010000015.1 coordinate 10,085, forward strand.
TGAATCCAGAAACTATGGCAAGTATTCCCAATTCAGGGGAGTTTTGATATTGAGTTGGAGCAATCATGAATAATATTGCACCAAAAATAATCAAAAGTAAGGAACCGCTTCTTTTTGGTTTATTGTGCTCATTATGTACCATAATGATCAAACATGCCTAGAAATAGCATCTGCAACATTTTTCTTTCCAATATCTTCAATAAATCTACCGAGTTTTGGTCCCCTTGGTCCTGATATTATGATTCTATAAATAATTCTGAAGAAATCTTTCGGCTGAACTTGATTTTCTTTTGCTATACTGTATATCAAATTCTGCAGATCTTCTATTTCGACATTTTCTTCTAGTAATTTTACTAATTGTTTTAGTGCGGCTTTAGTTGAATCATCAATTTCAAGTTCAGCAGCTGGTATTTTTGTTTCTAGAAAAGCATCCGAATACTTTCCAGCATATTCAATCAGTTTCTTTATGTCATCTTTTTCTTCCTTTATTGTACCATAATCAATCAACTTTGAAATGACGCGTTCAATTCGGTCATCTTTAAACACTCTACATAAATTAATTAATAATCTATAGTTCACATGTGTGCTAGGCTCTTTTGGTGGATTTAGAAGGTTAACATACTCATAAAGTCCCTTAGATTTTACAAGTTTTGCCTCGTTATCGACTTTGATTTTTCCAAAGTAGATGTCTTCTAATTCATTATATTCATCCATTAGTCTAGGAATGTCTTCAAATCCAAGCTCTCTTGCACCAGTAATTCTCTTGTAAAGTAAGAGAAGAATTGATTCAGGCGTTCCATATGTTAACCATTTCTGTGATGTTACAACATTTCCAAGTGATTTTGAAATTTTCTTTCCTCCCTTATCCAAAAACATTTCATATTTTACATGATGTGGATGTGGAAATCCTAGGATTTCATCTGCAACCCAATCATTTACTTTTACTGAATCCATGATATCTTTACCATACGCCTCAAATCTAATGTCAAACGCACTCCATCTTGCAGCAAACTCAACTTTCCATGCTAATTTTCCTAAACCTTTTGTGATATCGGATTCACCATTATGTCCACAACCAAGGATCTTATTAGAACCAATTTCAGAATCCTTGCATCTATACCTAACTTTTTTTTCTTCTTCAATGTATTCGAATGATTCCGTTGTGTATAATTTATCACATTCAGAACAAATTGGGAAATATGGAATAACTGTTTGGAATTTTTCTTGACCAGTCATCTCTTCAATCTTGTCACCAATTTTTTTGCTGTTTACAAGTATCTCATGGATTTGATCCTTTAGTAGATTATTTTTGTAAGTTTCATGTGCTGTTTTATGCACATATTCTTTAATACCAACAGCCTCAAGTCCTTCGAGTAGCATGCTACTCATGTGTTCTCCAAAAGAATCATGTTTGTCACATAGAGGATCATCAATGTCAGATACTCTTCTACCAATGTCAGCAGCATCAACCTTTAGCCCTTCTGGGATTTTTCGTAATCCATCTAGATCATCTGAATATGCTATCAATTCAGATTTGTAGTCCATATCTTCAAGTGCTAATTTTACACCGTATGCTCTAACAGCATCACCAAGACTACCAATATGTGGGATGCCAGATGCACCTAATCCACTTTCTACCCTAATAATGCCGTCAATGTTTCGTCCAAGCTGTTTTTCCCGCTCAATTAATTCATGAGCTAATTTGTCTATCCAAGTACCTCTGCCAATTATTTTTTGTTCAGTCATCATTTACCTCAATTGCTTTGACATGTATGGTCCATCTAATGAGTAGCCCAATTTTTTGTAATATTCGCGCGTACCAACTGCGCTGATAACAAGAAGTTTTTTTGCGTCAAAATCCTCTTTTGATATTTTTTCTGCCTCATCCATCAATTTTCTACCTAACCCGGAATGCTGAATACTGTTTTCTTCGTGTTCACCAATCTTAATTGATTTCCCAAATACATGAAGCTCCCTAACTATACATGAATTTGGAGTAATTTCATCTCTATGTGCCAATTCACTTGGTTTTCTTAAGCGCAAGAATCCATAAATTGTTTCATCTTCATCGTCAAAAGAAATGAAAGTCTCTCTTCCATTTGAGGAATCATATTCTTCTTTGCCAAGTTTCAATAATTCTGAAGGCATATTTTTTCTAGAAAGCCCAGCCTCTCTGCATCTAATACATTTACAAGAAAATCCTTCATCCTTCAATCGTTTCTGAACAATTTGCCTTAAATTGCCTGCTTTTGGACCAGCCTGAATTTCACCAGGCGTAATTTCTCTCTGAACGCGCATAATTCTAACCCATTTTGGAACCATTTTTTTTGCTTCAGTAAGTACATACAGCATTTCTTCGTCAGTATACGGCTTGTATTTTTTTTCCAGGTAATCGTTGTACAGTGGAGTATTTTTCAAAACCAATGATGGATATATCTTTAACATGTCCGGTTTGAGATTCGAGTCATTGAATAGCTTCTTGAAATCGTTAATGTCTTCATTAGGTGTCATGGTAGGCAAGCCTGGCATCATATGCGCAACTATTTTGTATCCGGAATCCTTTGAAATTTGAAACGAATCTATAACATCATTGTAGTTGTGTCCCCTATTGACAATCTTGTAAACTCGCTCGTGTAGGCTTTGTACCCCAATCTCAACTCTTGTTACGCCATATGAGAGCATTAGGTCAACATGTTCTTTTTTACAATAATCTGGCTTTGTTTCAATAGTGAAGCCAACATTCCTATTTTTTGTCTTCTGATTATTTTCCATGGCAATTTCCAAGTTTGGTGATGGAAATCCGTTTAATGCATCGTAGCATGATTTGATAAAGTTCTCTTGGTAATCCTTTGGCATGAAAAGAAATGTTCCACCAACAACAACTAATTCTATTTTGGTTGTGTCATGTCCAAATATGTGTAGCTGGTTAAGTTTTGAAGTGATCTGAATATTTGCATCATATCCATTTTTAATGGAACTGATTGTAACAGGCTCTTTTCCCGTATAGCTATTTGGTGTATTGAATTCAATTCCACCCGGACAATAGGTACATCTTCCATGGGGGCATGCATATGGTTTCGGCATTAGTGCAATTACCGCTACGCCGGATGCGGTTTTTACTGGTTTTTTAAGCAAAATCTTTTGGAGTTTTTCATACGATCTCCCATCCACCGTTGATAAGATTTCATAGTTTTTTGGGATTTTATCCAAAGAGTATTTTGTACAAATTCTTTTGATCTCTGATTTTGCATGATTTTTTGTAGGTTCAGTAATTTGCAATAGACTTTGTGATATCTCACGACATGCATTAGAGAAATTTGTGTTTTTCATCTGTTATTATAACTATTTTTCAATATGATTCTTTATAGAAATTTTACGGTGAAGTATAGCTATAATTCCAACAATTACAATGGCCAAGATTTCTAAATATAACCAATCCAATCCTTGGAATCGTATAATTTCAACTGTAAAAGGAGAAAATAGTGGAAACCCACTTGCTGAACCGGGATAAATTTGCCCAACAAACCAAACATCAAAAGCAATATGTGATATGATGGCAGAAAATGAGATGGCTGCCAAGCGATAGTCTTTTTTTCCAAAAACATACAGCATTATCACACCGATAATTATTGCGAATGGTACTGAGTGTACCATGCGTGAAATCATTTCCACATTAAAAAACTGTAGTAAGTGATCAGCATCAAGCAGTAATGCAAAAGCTCCAATCAAGAATACATATTTTAAACGTAGACTAAGCACTCCCGCAATCATTCCAAAAAATACATGTCCCAAAATATGTTCTAGGCTTGGATTGCTAACTATAAGCGGATCTCCAATTATAGACGAGTCGTCTGGAAAAAGAAATCCAGTTAGGGAAAAACCTAAAGACAGAATTGAGAAAATTGCACATGATTTTATAACAAATTTTATTTGCCCTGATATCTTCACATGTAAAAATATTTTCTAGCCATTTTTATTCTTCACTATGGGTTGATAAAATCATAATACTAAATATTTACAATATTATGTGAATAAGCTCTATCGTTTTTTCTTTCTTTTTTTACTACGAGATTTTGTTTTTCTTTCCAAACTCCTTCTGTATTCTAAATTTTTTAATTTAGCTAATTCAACTTTAATCGCAGCATTTTTTGTTTGGTTGGCAAGAAACTTTTGACCACTATCAGTGAGTATAGTTCTATCATTATCATCAACTCTTACATATCCAGCCTTGAGAAGATTTTGAACAAATATTTTTTTTAGTTCTTCCAACTTTGGCGGTGTTTTTTTCGCTTTAGTTTTTGTTTCCTTTACACCTTGTTGAAGTAATAAGGTTGTAAGATAGTCAGCACCCTTTTCCAGATGTTTAATCTCTTCAGTTTCAACATTCTTATTTTCATCGTGATGCTTTTTTCCACCTAGTAGATGTGAAGATAAAGCATCCGTCATATCAGGTTTTTTATCAGTTTCCGACAATACTGATCTCGAGGAAACGCTTGAATTTATGTTCTTTTTTTATGGGAAGTAAAGCACTCTTAGATAAAATGCTCCAAATGCAACTAATGTTGTTATAATCATTATTGGCATACCCTTGATAAGAAACTCTCTGAAGAATATCCTATAGCCAAATTTCTCAGCAACTGCTATTGCCACAAGATTTGCGCTAGCGCCGATTAGCGTGCCGTTTCCTCCAAGGTCAGCACCAAAGGCCAGTGCATACCACAGTGGATTGTATGTGTATTCAGCCAATGTGTTAGAGAATGACGGGTCAGCTGAGATGCTTTCTACTATTGGAATCATTGTTGCCGTAAATGGAATATTATCTACGAAAGCAGACGCAAACGCAGACGTCATAACAATTGCGAACAATGTTTTTCCAAGATCACCGCCAGTAATTTCCAATATGTTATGTGCAAGAAGTTCTAAAGCGCCGGAAAGCT
>JACAST010000082.1 GCA_013390765.1 Marine Group I thaumarchaeote
ACGGTTATATAGAAAAAAAGAAATTTTTGTTAAGAGTTCAGTTAAATTTCACTTAAATCAATTCGTTATCGCCTTGATCAGATTTATCAGAAAGAGAGAGAATCGTAATATAATGATGCGTCTTCTTCTCTCAGTTCTTGTAGTTTTTTTGGTTGGATTAGTGATTCCAAGTGCATTTGCAGAGAACGTTCCTGATTGGGTAAAAAACACGGCTGGATGGTGGGCTACGGATGCTATTTCGGAAACAGAATTTGTAAATGCTATAGAATTTTTAGTCAAGGAAAATATTATACAGGTTAATGTGTCGCAAACATCTGAAACATCACAAGGCGTTCCTGATTGGATAAAAAATACCGCTGGATGGTGGGCAACTGATGCAATATCTGAGACAGAGTTTGTAAATGCGATTGCCTATCTGATAAAAGTTGGGATAATGAGCATTGAATCTAGTAAGAGTCCGGAGCTAATCGCAGAGAAGTGGGTAAATGGGTACATCGATGACGATGAGTTTCTTGCAAGCGTAGAACATATGATTGAAAATGATGTCATTACTGTCAAAAGCGATTCAATAACAAAAACATCTCAACTTCCTGACTGGCTTGTAAATAATGCGGGCTGGTGGGCTGCAAGAATTTTAACAAATTCAGATTTTAATTTTGATCCTGGATATGTCAAAGAAGAAATTTATCCCTGTACCGACCTTTCTATCGGAATGCAAGACATTCCATGGTGTCCACATCCAGATGTCGTGACAGGCGACATGATACGTGCGAGCTACAATTCCTATGGTTTTCGGGGTGATGAATTTCAAGAGCAAAAACATGACATAGATTTTAGAATATTTGCAGTAGGGGGCTCAACAACCTATGGTTCAGGCGTAACCAATGATGAGACATGGCCTGCATATCTTCAGCAAATTATTAATGAAAAAATCACAGGCAAAAAGATTGAGGTTATTAATGCTGGGATACCTGGTGCTGATACAAATGGTGAATTGAAAGCCATTAAGCAAAAGATAGTAAGGCTTTCGCCGGATTTAATAATCATGTTCGATGGTTGGAATGATTTACAACATTTTATTCAAACAGAAAAAACTATACAAAATTGGGAATCGGTTTGTAAATTAGGAAAAAATGAAGGGTTTGATACAATAATTATTGTTCAGCCACTGGTTATATCTGATGGTCAACGTGTACCAACGGAACGGGAAATAACAAATTTCGCTGCACATTTTAGACACTTACAAACATCTCAACAATATACTGATGCATTTGAGGAGTTAGATAAAGTGTGTACAAAAACAGCAGATCTTGGAAGAATATTCGATTACGTTCAAGAACCGATTTTTTATGATAGTGCACATACGATAGGTTTGGGAAATAAAATAATTGCTGAGAATGTATTTTCAGTTATTTCACCTATCTACTTTGGAAAAGCATATTCAGTAATTCACAATAATTTATACTCTGAGAACATTGAACCAGAAACAGGTGTGGTATATGCCGTCGGTGCGGATTTATCTGGCAGAAATTTTGACAATTTAAATCTGCAAAATGCGGTTTTTGACAAGGCAGATCTAAGCAACACTAGTTTTAAGAATACAAATATCGACGGTGCGAGATTTATGTTTGCAAATTTAGATAATTCAAATTTGTTCGATCGAATTGACCTCTCTAATATCAATTTAACAGGCACAGATCTTTCAAATATGAATCTACAAGGAAAAAATCTTACAGGCACTTTGCTAGCACGTGCTGATTTATCAGGTAGCATACTAACAGGAGCTGACCTTTCTACTGCGAAACTCACTTATGCAGACCTTACTAATACAGACCTTACAGGGACTAACCTTTCAGATGTGAATCTCTATAGAACTAATCTCTCAGGAATGGATTTGAGATCTATCACATTCGCTAATGCTGATTTAAGAGCTACATTCTTTACTGGAAGTATATTGCCAGATTCGATACTTGCAAACAATGATTTTGAATATACCGATTTTGGTGAAGTGGATCTTTCAGGAAAAGATCTATCATATTCAAATTTTCACTACGCTACTTTTGGCAATGCAAATCTAGAGGGTGCAAATCTAGAGGGTGCTACCCTCATTCAAGTTGATTTTACCAAGATTAAAAATAAAAGTCTAGCCGGGGCAGATTTATCTGAAGCGTCATTAGCACACTCAAATTTGTCAGGCGTTAACCTAGCTGGTACCTAGAT
>JACAST010000058.1 GCA_013390765.1 Marine Group I thaumarchaeote
GAAAAAAATCCTGGATTAGAGTTCCAAATCTAGCATTTTGACGCTTCTGAGAGCAAAAAATCTAGAAAATTATACCTAAAACAGTATCTAAAGTATGCATACTATGGCAATGATATTTAATTAATTCCGTGCCTAATATTATACATGGAAAACGAAAGTAATTCAAAAATACAGGAACTCGAGGAAAAACTTGACGCAGTGGGCATAATCTGTTTGAAGCAGGAAAAACACCTTGGCAAAATAGACCAATTCAATATGAAGCAGGAAAAAGACAGCAAGAAACTAAAGAAAAGACAGCCAAAAAAGATGACTGCGATGAAGTTTGTTGGTGTAGCATTTGATCCAGAGAAGTACAAAGCTGGCGAGGCAGAAATTAACGAAGCACTATCTGAAGGATTTGAAGTCATACGTGACTTTGAAACAGGTGGTGGAATTGTAATGGCTCTCGGCAAGTGGGAAAACAAAGGTAAGACGGTGAAAAAGGAATGGAACAACTAAAAGATGCAACTGCAGATTCAAAAACAAAGTCTCTAACAGAGGCACTCCTCGATATTTTTTTGGGATTTCTAATGTTTCTACCAGTAAATTATTTTGTGCTGCCTTTATTTGCAGGACAAATAGCGGATCATAGTCTTTTAACTGCGATTCAGATAGGTGTCATGTTTTCTACAATTTCACTTATTCGCAAGTTCGTAATTAGACGCTGGTTTGAAAGAATGAGAAACTATGGATCTATAGCAAACTAGATCAAAAATTCGGCTGCATGATCTCCGTCTTCGGTCATCTTCAGCCACCTATTTCTCCCTATTTTTTCAACTTCTACAAACCCCCATGTTTCTACCAGGGGCTGTACAATGTTCTTGTCAAGGCTTGCAAATCTTGCCTGGGTAAAGTTCTGTTTCTGTGCATTAACAATGATTATCTTTCTTTTTTCTGCCTCCTCAGCCATCTTCTTTTTCTGAATACGGCCACCTGCATCTTTTATTATCTTCATTGCCTCTAGCAATTCTCGCTTTGGTGTTCCGATTCTATATGTAGGAAGTGGGTATATCTCTGCCACTCCATATGTTTGCTGTTTTGTTCCTTCATATTCGGGATATTTTTCTGCCTGTGCATAAAACGGATGTATTTTATCTCTGTCGTCAAACAACATACAAGCCATCATACATCCAATGGCATGAACCTTCGAGCCAGTTGCCACATTAACGTAAATATCATTTTTTCTCTCCTTGAAAATTATCCCCGTGACTGCTTTGATGATTGGGAAAAGCCTCAGCCTGTTGGCATAAACAGTCTCAGTCTTGATTCCTTTTTTTTCTAACGCCTTTTCAATCTTTTGCCGATATTTGTTTGACTTGTCTTCAGCAACATTGTCATGTGCTACCAACCAAACCTTATCTGCCTTCATCTTAACTGCAGGAATTATTATTCTGTCTAGCTCAAATCCCACAGGGGCTATATGGACCCGGAGGTTTACGATCTCTTTCATAGTATCTACAGTATGCATACTATCCACATGATATTTAATAATTGCGTTCTGTATAATATGGTATGAACAAATTACCTATAGAACAAACAACCGAGACCGTTGATGACGTTTCAGCCTCAATGAGAAGCTGCAAAAGCTGTGTTCACAGTATGGTTTGTGAAGCACGCAGAACTCTATTCAGATCACTTACACAATTTGACAAAGAATTCGGCGATATGGTGGATATTGGAGTAATCCACAATGAGAAAAATTCCTTTGTCGACCTTCTTGCAAAATCATGTAAACACTATCTATCGGCCAAAACGGTCCCTCATGGAGGCATACACAGATGAGTGCCTGTAAAGTATGTCACCTAGACAGTAAGAACCACAGCAAAAAGTTGTGGGTATTACATCAACAGGCGAAAATCTGTACGTTCTGTCAAAAAAATTCTAGTGAACACAGCGAAAAACTTTGGGAGATGCATAAACTTGCTGTAGAAAAAGGACAATTCTGTCCATTCCACAAGAAAACTGAAAAGCTATATCCAATCACAATTGGATCAGCAAGGGCAGGAATTGCAAGAGTATGCAGATTGAATGCAGACCAACCGAATGATGTTGACTTTGTCCAAATCCATATGTCATGTACAGTTTGTGGACTATATCTAGGAAGTCCAGAAGAGGACTCTGCAGACGTCCTGGATGGAATGTGCCTACAATGTTTCAGAACAGAAACTGAACAAACAGACATTTGGTATGACATTCCTCATGCTTCAAAGAAGGAGGATGTAAATTGCTAAGCGATAGAGAAAAACTCATCCTACATTTCGTTGCCATGATTCCGGACATAGTGGAGTTAGAGTATATGGAGAAAGATCAAGCCAAGACCAAGAAAAAAATGATGTATGATGTAATACACATAAGTTCTTTCTTAGAGAATTCTTATTTTTAAGAACGCTTAACCCCAGTATTTTTTATAGATAAGATCTGAGGCTAGATTTGATTAGTTATCTTCGGGATTAGTGTCTTAACCATGTTTTCTAATTTTTTCCACTCTCTTCTTTTTAGTTTTATTCAGTTTTTCATATTTACGACGAAATAGTTTTTTTGCAATTTCATTACGCTTTCTTGTCAGTGCTGCTTTTACGGCAGCATCACGACGTTGTGTAGCTGTTTTACCGTCAGATCTACCTTTTACTTTCTTCGGGTTTGATATTGTCTCTTCTAATCTTTTTAGGAGTTTTCGTCTGTTTTCTCTTTCTGTATTGTTGTAATATGTTCGGAAGAACTTCATTCCTTTGTGCTGTATTTCTGCTCTTTTCCTCTCAGAATCTACAATTTTCTTTGTTCTTGGGTTAACATATCTGTTAAACACAAAACTTTTGAATTTTTTTTGTTTTGTTCTTCTTGCTTTGTCCTTACTTGTAGCTTTACCACGGCTAAACCAACATTCTTTAATATTTTCTACAACAACTTTTTCACTTTTTTCTGGATCGGAGTATACTAGAAGATAGTATGCATGTTTGATTTTTTTTGCTCTCATCAATCTATTTAATTTTCTAAAGTCTAATTCATACTTCTCTGAATTAAAATTTGGTGCATTTCCGTTACCAGGACTTTCTGTCTTCAATTCAAAGGCAATCAGGTGGTTAAGTGGTTTTTTTTCATTAGAGGAGCGCTCTGAGATAACAATATCTGGCATTACAAAGTTAACTCTTTTCCATTTACCTTTCTCCTGTTTCCAAACATCAAGACCCATCAAAGAATAGTTGGTTGAAATTTTAATTTCTGGAAATTGTTTTAAAAATGACCTTAGATGAAAGTATGTTATTGACTCAAAATCTCTTTCATTTGAAATCTGAGAAGCGTTTCTTCCAGAAAGCTTGCGATTGTATGTCCATAGATCCATTCGGATTTTTTTAATAAGATCATGTTCAATGAAATTTGTAATTTGCTTTAATTTTACCATACAGAGAATTGCTTCTGTTTCTGATAAATCTGATCTAGATTCTCTCTTAGAGAATTCTTATTTTTAAGAACGCTTAACCCCAGTATTTTTTATAGATAAGGAATTTGAGGGTAGATTTGCTTAAAGGGAAAAGGAATAGGCTATAACAAAGTGTGACAATACTTACTTGTGGATAATGAAAGGTTTGCAGATATTCCAGAATATAAAAAAATATTAAAAGGAGTTGCAGAGGAATTTATTGGTTTAGTGGAAATGGAAGATTATGAAGAGTTTGAAAACATAAACAAGTTAAAAAAAGAAATTACAGAACACTTTGATAAATTCTTTAAAGACCCAGAGTTTGATAGGTTAATGTCAAAAGCAGCCGACTGAAGCTGATTCTTTCTTATAGAATTCTTATTTTTAAGAACGCTTAAGCCCAGTATTTTTTATAGATAAGATCTGAGGCTAGATTTTAGTTATCTTCGGTAATACTCCAGTAATACTCTGGTATTACAATATTCACAGAGAAGTTATATTCTCAAAATGAAATTTTACAAACTATAATGGAGATAAGTGAGAACACGAAGGACCTGGTAACAAACTGCATCATCAGAAGGCTGTCAACCAAAGAATCGCTAGATTACCTAATGAAGAACAAGGTAAGGATAAGCGAGCGCACATACAGGCGATACAAGAAGGAGATTCTAAAGCAGCAGAACATGCTCGAAGATTACGCGTGGAACAACGTCCAGATTGAGCAGGTAAGAAAGATAGAGACGAAGAAAAGCATCCTACATCACTGCTGGGACCTATTTGAGAAGGCGGAAAAGATTACAGAGAAGCTCTCGCTCCTAAAGACAATAGAAAAAATCTCAGACGAGCTTCCAAGGATTGTATGGTCAGCCAATACATTTGGAGATAATATGGAACGAATCGAGGAATATAGAAAGGAAGAAAAGGAAAAAGAGGAGAGAGAAAAAGCATATCTTGAAAATTTAGGTAAAGAGCT
>JACAST010000061.1 GCA_013390765.1 Marine Group I thaumarchaeote
TACTTGTAATGTTGTTCAACTTCTTCGTTCTCATTATAACGTGTCTCCTCTACTTCAACAATAGATTTAAGCTGGTCATCCATGTTAATTGTTAATTCTGTATTCATCCATTTTGATTCAATAATATTTGCGAGCCATGCCCTTACTTGATGAGACATGATACGGGACAGTGGTTCTAAGAATCCCTCAACAATTATACGCTCAGCTTCAGAATGGCTTAGACAGCGGGTGCCAAGATAGAAAATTTGCTCGTCATCCACCTGAGCTACTGACGCAGAGTGAGTCGCTTTTACATCGTTGGTAAAAATTTCAAGTCCTGGTATTGAATCCGACCTTGCACCCTTACTTAATAGGATAGAGCGTCCTGACAAGAACGAATTTGAATGTGCAGCTTGCTCGTTGATTCGAACCATTCCCTTGAATAATGATTTTGAAGTGTCTTTTAAAATTGATTTTTCTACAATTTTTCCTTCCGTAGACTGTGCGTTGTGGTTAACAATAATGTTCAAGTCAAATGACTGATCATTGTTTCCAAAAATCACTACAGCATCATTTACAGCAGCGCCTGTCCCATTAAGATGATACTCAATTCTATATCGTGACAACATGGAGCCAAACAAACCAAGATACCAATTTATTTTAGCATCTTGGGCAAGATGTGTTCTTCTAGTAGAAAAGTTAACCGCACTTTGATCCATAATCTGAAATGTTGTGAAATCTAGTTTACTGTTTTCTCCAATACGTGTGTTTAGCAATTCAAGATATGCTTGCTGTTTTGACGTTTTTGGAGCATAAAGTTCCTGTACAATTGAAGCATGTGTATTTTTTTCAGCAATGATTATGTTGCGAGATATTGTCGATATCCCATCTAAAGATAAGCAAGACAGCAGGTGAATTGGCTTGTCAAGAGTAAGATTTTGTGGAACGTAAACAAAAACTCCTGAATTAAATGCGGCGTTGTTCAGCGCCGTATACTTGTCCTCCTTAGAATTTGAGTCCTCTAATGCCTTTTGGATTAATTCTGAATGATTTTGTAATGCATCATCCAATGAAGAAATGACAAGCCCATTTGATTTTAGTTCGTCATTAATATTTATTGAATGAATGTTAGAGCCAATTTGAACAATACTAATTTCATTTTTAATTTCATCTAATCTTTTAGCTAAAAAATCCGGTACTGAAGAATCCGAACTTGTAGACAATGATACTTGTTCTGGATTCATTTTTCTAGCATCAGTATACTTGTTGTATAATGGTGAAACTTCTGCTGGTAAGTCGTGATAAACAGAAAGAGAGTTTTTTCTGTACTCCCTTAGCCAGTTTGGCTCATTTCTTTTAGAAGAAATTTCCTCAATAAGTGAGGAATCTATTGATGACAAAGAAATTTGAGACATTGTTAATCAACAAGGTTGTTTTTAGACTATCCAACTGAATTATCCATCTCTAATTTAATAAGCCTGTTCAGTTCTACTGCATACTCCATTGGAAGTTCTTTTGTAAATGGTTCCATGAACCCGTTTACAATCAGTGATAAGGCTTCATCTTCTGAGAAACCACGACTCATTAAATAGAAAATTTGTTCGTCACCAATCTTTCCTACAGTTGCCTCATGAGTAACTGTGGCATCCTCTTGGTCGATTTCCATGTATGGGTATGTATCCGTCTTTGCTGTGTCATCTAATAGTAACGCATCACATCTTACAGTAGCTTTTACATTGGTTGCACCCTTTGCCACTTTCAACAGTCCTCTGTATGTAGAACGTCCATTTGCACGGCTTACAGATTTTGATGTTACTTTAGAGGTAGTGTCGGGTGCGAGATGTATCATCTTTGCTCCAGTATCTTGATGTTGGTTCTTTCCTGCAAATGCAACTGATAGAGTTTCACCATATGCCTTTCTACCCATCAGGTAGATTCCTGGATATTTCATAGTTAGCTTGCTGCCAATGTTTCCGTCAATCCATTCAACAGTAGCACCCTCATATGCATATGCACGTTTTGTTACCAGATTGTAAACATCGTTACTCCAATTTTGTATTGTTGTATAACGTAACTTTGCATCCTTGTGGGCAAGCAACTCCACCACTGCAACGTGCAATGATTCTGAAGAATAAACCGGTGCAGTACACCCTTCAATATAATGAATTTCAGAACCTTCATCAGCAATGATCAAAGTTCGTTCAAACTGACCAATATTTTCTGCATTAATTCTAAAGTATGCTTGTAATGGCATGTCAACCTTGACACCTGGAGGAATGTAGATGAATGAGCCACCGCTCCATACAGCACTGTTTAGGGCTGCAAATTTGTTATCCTCCGGTGGAATAATCTTTGCAAAGTATTTTTTAAAAAGTTCTGGCTGTTCTTTTAGTGCAGTGTCAGTATCCAAGAATAAAACTCCCTGCTTTGCTAAGTCTTCTCTTAGACTGTGATATACAACTTCAGATTCATACTGTGCGCCTACACCAGCAAGGAATTTTTTCTCTGCCTCTGGGATGCCTAGTTTATCAAATGTATTTTTAATATTTTCTGGAACGTCATCCCAATTTTTCTCAGTTTTTTCTGATGCCTTTGCATAATAAAAGATATTTTGAAAATCAATCTTGTTTAGATCACCACCCCACTGTGGCATTGGTTTTTTCATGAAGACGTCATATGCTCTTAGTCTGAAATCAAGCATCCATTCTGGTTCGTCTTTTAGCTTGCTGATAGATCTAACGGTGTCCTTTGATAATCCTTTTTTGCTGAGATGGACATACATTTCAGTATCATCCTTAAAGTCATACTTGGAATAATCCATGTCAAGATTTTCAGTAGCCATAACAGTGTTGTAAAAATTATGTTATAAAAAGCCGTGTAAATTTAGGTAATCCTAAATAGCTTCAGCTAAGGAGAGCGCTTTAACTATCGCATCAAAAGAACCGGAAACTGTGTGAACGTCCGCAATAACATTTTCCACATTGAGTTTTTTTAACTCATCAGCAGTAAATGGACCAATTGAAATAACTATAGTTTCATGTAACATATCAACAAGTTTGTTTTTATCATGATCTTTTTGCATAATCTCGAAGAAAGCCCTAACTGATGATACGCTAGTAAATATAATTCCGTCAACCTTATTTTGTGAAAAAAGTTGTCGGAATTCATTCCATTGCGACGTATCACGAAACGCGCAAACATCATAGAGATACAGTTCGGTTACATCAAGTCCGATTTTTTCTAAAAGCTCCTTCAGGAAAGGCGTAGATGCGCCACTGCGTGGAATAATCACTTTCTTTCCGACTGCATTTAATTTTGTAAATACCTCTCCTATGCCAACGGAAGAGTATCGCTGAGGCATGTACGCGACCTTGACATTTTCTTTCTCTAAAGCATCCTTTGTTCTGGGACCAACCGCAAGCACAATTGTATTTGCAACCGCTAATCGCAGTTCTTCAAATTTTCCAGCCTTTTTTGCAGTTTCAAAGAGAAGAGACACTGCTTTTGAACTCATAAATACAGAATAATCAGGATCTCCCTCTGCAAGTGCTGACAAGAACTCATCTACTATTTTTTCACCCTTGCCTACCAGCTCAATTGTTGGAAGCGGAAGTACGTTTCCCTTTTCTCTGGTGATCAGATCAATAAATTCTTGTGAATCGTCTTTTGACCGTGTAATCGCTATAGTTTTTCCTTCAATCATTTTTTTCTCCATCCAATTGTTTTTGAAAGACTAACTACCTTTCCTATTATAATTATTGAGGGTGGCTTTATCTTTGATTGCTTTACTTTCTGTGCAATGTTTGAAATTGTGCCAGTAATCATCTTTTGTTTTGATGTAGTTCCGTCCTGAATAACAGCTACAGGTGTATTTTTTTCCATCCCGCCTTCTGACATCTGCTTACAAATTTTACTAATTCTTGCTAGTCCCATCATGATTACTATCGTATCAGTAGACTTGGCTAACTTTTTCCTGTTAA
>JACAST010000014.1 GCA_013390765.1 Marine Group I thaumarchaeote
GTGTCTAGACCAGTTTAACATCGAACATGATCTTTTTACTAGATGGGGTTCAAAAAATTAAAATTGTATAGTTAAGAAGTTTTGTTATTCTTTTTTTCTTTGAAGTCTTTCAATTCATTATCGCCTTCAATTTCACCCTTTCTATATTCAGATTTTGCCTTACCAAACGTCTTTGCAAGCTTAGGGATTTTTGCGGCACCAAAGATTAAGACACCAATTACAACCACAAGTATTACCAGTTCCATTCCACCAAGCATTTGATCTCATTTACTAAATTACAGATTTAAGTCTTCAGTGTTTGTTTTTCTTTACGCTCTACTATAATCATGCCTGCTATATACAATCCAATCATTGGACCAGCTATAAACCACATTGTTACTCCACTACCATCAGGGGTTACTAGTGCGCCAAAAATTACAATGATAATAATTGCATATCGTATGTTTTTTCGCCAAAATTTTGCATCAGTCATACCTGCCTGGCTAAATGCATACATTATCACTGGTAATTGAAATGATAATCCAAATGCTAATAGAAATTGTAATACAAATGTAACAAAGTCCATTATATTCAGAAATGTAACAAGACCTGAGGATGCACCATATTTGTACAAAAAGTCTAGCATGAATGGTATTACAACAAAATATGCAAAGAGGCAGCCAGAAATAAAGAGAGCCATGATAGGAGCAGTAATTGTCCTTCCAATGTTTATCTCATTTTCCTTTAATGCAGGTTTTAGAAAGCCTACAATTTCTCTAATAATTACTGGCGTACCGGCAACAAGACCAACTAGTGCAGCAATATAGATTTGTGAAAAAAATGCCTGGCCTGGTGCAGTTTGTATTAGTTGTACACCATCTGGTACCAAATTAATCTTGAAATAGTTAGTAAGTTGTGCAGCAATATTATCAAGAGGTTCTGGAGTAGGGTAATAGAGTATAATCTCGTTGTATGTCATAGTTTCAATATTAAATGTCATCAGAAATACAGCAATGATACCAACGACAATAACTATTCGTAAAACTCGTGTTCTAAGTTCGTTTAAATGCCCATAAATTTCATCTAGTTCTGACATCTCTGTTTTTTGTTATGTTTTTTCATTATTAATTATTTGCCAGGAATAGGGAGTAGTTTAGAATTAGGATAGCCCCAATCATTTAGATCATCTTGTGTAACATCTGCTAATTCAATTGATATATCAGATTTAATGTTAAATTTTGCATCAAATTCTTCAGCTAACTCTCCAATCTCCTTACCAGTATAGATCTCTTTTGAATTTTTTAGGAATATTCTGTCTCCCTTTTCAATTTCTTCACCGCCGAATCGCTCCTTAAGAAATTTTGTAATACTAGGCAATTCATTTCTATCAATATTATTGTGGTAATAGACAATTCCATTTACTGCTTTGTAATCATACGGTGTTCCATTTCGGTATAAAAATATGCCAATGAATATTGCATCATTTTCAGGTTTTCTTATACCTTTAATTTCCCAATTAAGAATTTTATCTGTATTGTGCGTTAATTTTTTAGCTTCATCACTGGTTAGTTTCCAGTATCTAAATCGAACCATGTTAAACCAACCTCATACGAACAGTTACTAATACATTTTTGTTGATATATGATGATATTAAATACAAAATCTAAATCATCCAATTATACGTAGATTCAAAAACTAGTTTTACTGCATATTTTAGTAATGGCATC
Organism: Marine Group I thaumarchaeote; assembly: GCA_013390765.1. GTDB lineage: Archaea > Thermoproteota > Nitrososphaeria > Nitrososphaerales > Nitrosopumilaceae > Nitrosopelagicus. The sequence continues at coordinate 1,707 of JACAST010000014.1, forward strand.
AAAGAAACAAAAGAAATCGAGACAGTATAAAAGAAAAAAAGGTAGAGCTAAAAGCCGTTCGTCATGATATATTATTATGACAGCAAACATATTACGTTTTGACTGGAAGTTTTATCATGTTAACGTATATTGTACATGTGATAATCGAAAATAAACCTAATATCAGTGATCCTGAAGGTGATACAATTTTGAATGATTTAGTTCTAAAAGGTAATAACTCATCTGTAAAAAAAATTCGTGCTGGAAAAATACTAAAATTTACGGTAGAAGCAAGTGACAAAAAAAAAGCAGAAAAAATTGTTGAAAAGATTTGCCAGGAATTAAGGATCTTTAATCCGCTTGTAAGCAAAGTTGTAATCGAAGCTAAAACAAACTAGTTTTTCTGAATATTTTTTATTGTTTTATCAACCAATAATTTATCCCTAAGAAATCCAGTAAAATCAGTCTGTGTTATAATACCAACTAACTTGTTATCATCTAAGATAACCAATCTTCGTATGTTATTATTAAGCATCTTTTGAATAGCATCTTCAATTTCTGTTTCTGGTTTTACCCATCTGAAATTGCTTGACATTATTTCAGAAACAATAACCATAGATGCTTTTTTGTCATTTGCTGCTAGTCTTTTAACAAAGTCACTTTCAGACAAGACACCAATTGGAACATTGTTTTTCATAATTACTAGAAAACTGATATCTTTCTCAGAAATCAAGCGCGCTGCTTCTAAAGCAGTTTTATCATGTTCGATTGTAATAACATTTTTTTCCATTATATCTCTAATTTGCGCCATATTGTGCTTGCTGTTTTCCAAAATAAAAACATGGTTATGTGTACCAATTTTATATGTGAAATTATAAGCAGAATTGTGAAAGTCGGGGTAATAGTTTTTCCTGGCAGTAATTGTGACCGTGACATGTTCCATGTTTTAACTGATGTTTTTCATCTAAATGCGCAATATTTTTGGCATGAGAAGGGCTTACCGCATGATATTGATGCTGTTGTTCTACCTGGCGGATTTTCGTATGGTGATAGATTACGTGCTGGTGTAATCGCGGCAAACAGTCCAATAATCGATGATGTTAAAAAATTGGCTAATAAAGGAATTCCAATTTTAGGAGTTTGTAATGGGTTTCAAATCTTGGTTGAATCTAATTTACTGCCGGGTGTTTTACTAAAAAATGACTCATTAAATTTTATGTGTCAATGGACAAATTTAATTGTAAAAAATAACAAAACCCCATTTACAAACAAACTACAACTGAATCAAAAAATACCAATACCAATTGCAAATGGTGAGGGGCGGTATTATGCTGACGCCCAATTAATGCATGATCTAAAGAATAATAATCAAATAGTTTTTACATATCAAAATTATGTCAACGGTTCTGTACAACAAATTGCTGGTTTATGTAATGAGGATGGTAATGTTGTGGGAATGATGCCACATCCTGAGCGTGCTGCTGAAGGAGTGATCAATCCAATAGATAACATACCTTCATCATTAATTTTTGAATCATTGATACATACAATTGGAGTAAAAAATTGAGTTTACAAAAACACGAAACTAAGTACATTAAAGATACAATTAAAAGAGAATTAACAAAGACAGAATTACAAATTGTTGCTGCAGAATGGTCAGAACATTGTTCATACAAATCTTCAAAAAAGCATCTGAAGATGCTTCCAACTACAGGCAAAAATATAATATTTGAAAAAGGATATGATTCTGGTGTTTTAGATGTTGGTGATGGTTATGTTGTAACTGTACACATCGAAAGCCATAATCATCCATCCGCGGTAGAGCCGTATGGAGGAGCTGCAACGGGTGTAGGTGGTGTTATTCGTGATATTTTGTCAGCTGGAACACGTCCCATTGCGATACTAGACGGATTGCGTTTTGGCAATGTTGAAAATGATGCTCATGCACGATGGCTTTTTAAAAATGTGGTTTCTGGAATAGCGGATTATGGAAATTGTTTAGGCATTCCAACTATTAGTGGTGAAGTTGAATTTGATGACTGTTACAAAAATTATGCTTTGGTTGATGTTGCAGCAATCGGATTTGGAAAAAAAGACAGACTAATAAAAAATCATGCCAGCAAAGGAGATTTAGTTGTTCTTATAGGTGGTCCTACAGGTCGTGATGGAATAGGAGGCTCGCAATTTGCATCTGATTCATTGAAAAGTGAAGATAGATCAGCGGTGCAAATTCCTGATCCTTTCATTGAAAAATTAATTATAGAAACAATTCTTGAAGCAAGAGATGAAAAATGCATTAATGCAATGAAAGATTTGGGCGGTGGTGGATTATCATGTGCAATTTCTGAGACTGCTGAAAGCCTAGGAATTGGAATTGAATTGGATATTGATAGTGTTCATACTAGAGAGCCTGGATTATTACCAGACGAAATAATGATTTCTGAATCACAGGAAAGAATGTTAATAATTACATGTAAAAAAAAATTGTCAAAACTGAAACAAATCTGTGATAAATTTGGAGTAACTTGCTCAACAATTGGTCAAGTTAAAGGCGATAAAATGATGCATGTGAAAAAGGGTAAAAATACACTTGCATTACTTCCCGCAGAATTTGTTGCTCGTGCACCATTACTTGATAGAAAAAAAATCAAGCCAAAATATCTGAAGCAGATCAAAAAAGAAAATAAAGCAAAAAAAACCTTGTATTATACAAAAACAATTCTAAAATTACTGTCCAGTCCAAACATTACAAGCAAACATTGGGTTTTTCGTCAGTATGATCATGAAGTTGGGATTAGAACTGTTGTAAAGCCAGGTTTTGATGCTTCTGTTTTAAGATTAGACAATGGAAAATTTCTTTCAGCAAAAATTGATGGTAATCCAAAACATTGTTATCTTGATCCTAGGCAAGGTGCAATTGGTTGTTTTGAGGAAGCGTGTAGAAATGTTGTTTGTACGGGAGCAAATCCAATTGGAATGGTTGATCATCTTCAATTTGGTAATCCAGAAGATCCAGAAATATTTTGGACGTTTATGGAATCACTTGAAGGATTAACTGAATACGCAAAATTTCTCAGGATACCGTGTGCTGGAGGCAAAGTGAGTTTTTATAATGAAACTCCTTCAGGTCCAATTAAACCGACTCCACTTATTGGTGTTTTAGGAATTATAGATAAAACTCCATTTTTGTCAGTATCTCCAATTAACGGTGATTCTTTGATAATTATTGGAAAGACAAATGACGAACTCGGAGGTTCTGAATATTTTGAATATATTCATAAATTTATTGGTGGAGTTTGTCCAAGCGTTGATTTTAAAGACTCAAAAATTAATATGCTTACGGTATTATCATTAATAAAAAATAAACTAGTTAAATCAGTACATGATTGCTCAAAAGGCGGATTTGCAATAGCGGTATCAGAACTTTCAATTTTTGGGAACATTGGGTGTAATATTGATATTAATAAGATACCATCCGTAAAAAATCTTAGTCCCGAAAAAAAATTATTCTCAGAAAGTCATTCTCGTTATTTGTTGGTAATTGATCAAAAAAACTTAGTACACGTAAAACAATTTCTTTCTAAGAAAAAAATCTCATTTGCTGTTTTAGGAAAATTTTCTGGCGATCAGATCAACATTACGTATAAATCAAAAAAACTAGTTAAAATTACTGTTGATATACTGCAAAAAAGATATTTCAATGGTTTAGAGGATTTGCTGAAACATGGTTAAAGAAAATTGTGGCGTTGTAGGAATTTTTAGTTTGGATGGCATTAATGTAATTCCCATGCTTATTGATTCATTGCGTGCATTGCAGCATAGGGGTCAAGAGGCTTGGGGTATTGCTGTACCTAACAAATTACCTTTAAAAAAATTAGGGCTTGTTTCGTCGTCTGCCTCTGAATTTAAGAAAATCTCTGAAGAATATTCATCATTTGCTGCGATTGGTCATGTTAGATACTCTACTATTGGTAAAAGCAATTTGGAAAACGCTCAGCCACTAAAAGTTAAGGATCTATGTATTGCCCATAATGGGACAATTTCTAATGTAGAAGAACTTTCCAACATGGTTGGTGGATGCTCATTTACACCACAACACGCAAGTGACACTCTAATTGTCGCACAACGTTTAGTTTCTCTAATATCTGAGAAGGGAAAACTTAGCAAGGCACTATCAATTTTAAAAAATGAGATGGTGGGATCTTATTGTTTTACTTTTCTTTCTGACGATTCTTCTGTTTTTGCAGCACGTGATCCAAAGGGCTTCAGACCTATGGTTATAGGAAAAAAAGAAGACGGTAAAACACATATTGTTGCATCAGAATCGTCAGCGCTGTCTGCTATTGGTGCTAAGTTAGAACGAGATGTCACACCTGGTGAGCTTATTAAATTCAGTAAAAATGGTGTTGAAACTGAAATGTTTTCAACTGATACGTCTACAGCTCATTGTTCTTTTGAGTTTACATATTTTGCACATCCAGCAAGCAAAATGGAGGGTTTTAACATATACATGGCAAGAAAAAACATTGGTAGATTCCTTGCAAAAAAATTTCCGTTCAAAGAGGCGGACTTGGTTATTCCTGTTCCTGATTCAGCCAGACCAGCCGCATTAGGTTATGCACAAGAGCTTGGGATTCCTTTTGACGAAGGATTGTTAAAAGATCGTTATAGCAAAAAGGGTCCACTTCGAAGTTTTATTGAACCACATCAAGCTGATAGAATAGAGATCAATAGATGGATTATTCCCATTCAAGAAATTATTGAGGGAAAACATGTTGTTGTTGTGGATGATAGTTTAGTTAGGGGTACTAGCTCTCGTGCAATTATCAAAGCATTACGAAAGGGCGGCGCACGTAAAATTAGCCTGGTTATAACATATCCGCCAATTAAATTTCCCTGTTTCGCTGGTATAGATTTTCCATCCCAGGAAGAGCTTGCAACATATACTGATGGTAAAGATTATTCAGATGAACAAATTATAGAAAAAGTACGAAATGATATAGGCGCTGATTTTCTTGGTTACAATGATCCTGAAAATCTTGCACGTGCTATTGGCATTCCAATAGATTCCATGTGTTTTACATGTACAACAGGAAATTATTCTTCATTAGGAATAAAACCAATTTTTAAAACTCTAGCACAATTGGAGGGCAGTAAATGAATATTGCATATGTACTAGTTCAAAGTACAATTGGGCATGAAATGGAAGTGCTAAGTGATCTATTAAAAATTGATTTTGTTAAAGAGGCAAAAGGCACTTTTGGCTATTATGATATTCTTGTAAAAATTGAGGCATCATCAGAAAAGGAAATTGTAAGAATTATTACAAAAAAAATAAGGAAGGTTAAAAATGTTAATACAACTACAACGCTTTCTGTAATTTCAGAACAAGAAGATCTATAATTTTTAATGATACTAGAAATGAATTTTCAATTGTATTTTTAGAATATTGACAAGATTGATAATATAATACGGACGAAATTTTTGACAAATCTGATAGATTCTTAACTCGATTTATGTAGAAGCATTACCTAAGAGAATTTAGTAGATATGACTAAACATATTGCCAATGGGGAAAAAATTAAAGAAGCTATACGGTTGTTAGATAACCTCGAAAGAGATAGAGAAGGGTTTTCTACTGATTGGACTGGAACAAGGATAGCCGAAATCAAAAAAATCTTAGAAAAATGACACTAACTGATAAGGAAAAAATCAAAGAAGCTTTAGACATGATTGAGAAAATGATTGAGGATGTAGAAGGCGATTATGAACAAGGTGTTCCCTGTTCATCTGAAAAGATAGAGGTTTTAGAGAACTAACAATAATTATAAAATTATTTATATTTTGAACCCCATCTAGTAAAAAGATCATGTTCGATGTTAAACTGGTCTAGACACTTACCAACAATATGATTTACCAAATCATCAATCCCTTTTGGTTTTGTATAAAATTCTGTAACTGGAGGCAGTATTATAACACCTAGACGTGCTAATTTTAACATGTTTTCTAAGTTAATAGCAGTTAATGGAGTTTCACGTACAACGAGAATTAATTTACGTGACTCTTTTAATGACACACCAGCAACACGTGCAACCAATGTCTCATCATAACCATTTGCAATACTAGATAATGTTTTCATACTACATGGAATCACTATCATTCCATCAGTCTTATGAGTTCCACTTGAAATATTTGCTGTCATATTTTCTTCATTAGAATTTTCTGTGGCAAGAGATTTTACATAATTAAGATCATGATCAGTTTCCATTGAAATGCATTTTTGAGCCCATTCAGACATTATCAAATGAGTTTCAATGTTTAAACGCTTAAGTATTTCAAGTAATCTAATTCCATAAATAACTCCAGTACTACCAGTAATTCCAACTACTAATTTCATACATTTACTAAAACTTTAGATAATTTTAATGAATATGTGATAATCAATTAAATATTTGAACCAAGCATATCATTTTCTTTCTCTTTACGTTTGTTAAGCCAAATTTTTACTCCAGCTGCAGCCATACCAGAAAATAAAATTATTCCAACAAGAATCATTTCTACGCTCATCTTAATATTTTAGAAATCATAGTGGTTAAAAATATGCTCAACTTCATATTACGGTTATAGTTTCAACAAAATATGATTATAAGATCAGAGATTCAAAAGATTGTAAATGGTTACACTGGTCTAAGAATTGGAGTGTTAGGAAGCCATTCTGCATTGGAAGTTATGGATGGTGCAAAAGATGAAGGTTTAGAAACAATTGTTTTTTGCCAAAAAGGTAGAGAGACACCTTATCAACGATTTAGCAGGATTGCTGATGAAATTATAATTTTTAAAAAATTTAACGAGATATCAATAGCAAAAAATCAAAAAATGTTGAGAGACACTAACACAATCATAGTTCCTCACCGTTCATTGACAGCATATCTTGGATACAAAACAATTGAAAACACACTGAAAGTCCCAATATTTGGTAATAGAGCACTATTTCAGGCTGAGGAGCGTAACAATAAAAAAAATCAATACTATCTACTAAAAAAATCCAGGATAAAATACCCAAAAATTTTTAAAAATCCTAAAGACATTAACAAACCTGCTATAGTAAAAGTACAAGAAAAAAAAACGCAAATTGGAAAGAGCATTTTTTACTGTATCATCATTTTCTGATTATAAGAAAAAATCTGAGAGTAAAATTAAACATGGTATAATCTCAAAAAATGACTTAAAAAATGCTGTTATAGAACAACTTGTTATAGGAACATATTTCAATTTTAATTACTTCCATACCCCAATTTCAAAAAATGTTGACTTTCTTGGAATAGAAAGACGGCTTCAAACAAACATACATGACTATAATGCTCTTCCCGCAAAGCAGCAATTAGAATTAGATATTGATTTACAAAATATTGAAGTTGGACATACACCAGCTAGCATTCGAGAATCTTTACTTGAAAAAGTAATAACAATGGGTGACAAATTTGTCGCTGCTGTAAAAAAAGAATATTCGCCTGGAATTATTGGACCATTTTCACTACAAAGTGTGATTACAAAAGATTTGGAAATTATTGTATATGATGTATCACTTAGAGTGCCAGGAAATCCTATCCTTGCAACAACTAGCCCTTATACAAAATATCAATACGGTCAAACCTTTGGTGTTGGACGTAGAATTGCCATGGAGATTAAAAAAGCATATGAAGAAGATGTTTTAAGTCAAATTGTTACTTAGACTTTCATCGTTTCCTGTAACAAATTTTTCCTAACCAATATTGGTATTTTGTAAAATACTGCAAGTGCAATTGCATCAGATGCCCGATAATTTCTTAGTACTAAATCTGTTTTGCCAGTAAAGTAAAGATTTGCTCTAAGTGCATGGCCATTTTCATAGATTTTCACCTTAACAAGGAATATTTCATTTTCTTCACAAATTTCTTCAAGCATCTTGTAAATAGTAGGAACAGATTGATCGTCAGATTGAAAGTTAGATATGTGCCTAGCCACCTCGCCTGAAAATGCATGCATATGAAATTCTTTTCCATCATCAGCTTTTAACAAAAGTAATCCCTCAATACCATATTCATCAACAAAACCGATATGAGTGATTTTTACTATTTCATAATCCTCTTCCTGTACGTCATTAATTTTCAAGCTGTAAATCCCTATTTCAGAAAGAAATGGCTTTCTAATAAGCATAAATTTGGGTTTGTAAAAATTTTTGTTGGAAGATGAAAAAATATAAGTCAAAAACAAAAACCAATGATAGAGCATTTATAATTATTGGCTTCGCTGTAATTGTAACAATATTTATAATATATTCAAGCATAAGTGATTTTTCAATAACTCCAGATTTCCTACAATCTATTGAAAGACTAGCAGTCGGATTCTATGTAATTTTGCTTATGTCATTTGGCGCAATTGGATATGGTATTTATCGTTACCACCAACGAAAAGTTATAGAAAATGATCATGGGGTGTTATCCATTATAGCTAAAACTACTATGGATGCTAAATCAAAAAAAATCTTTATTGTCACATTCATTGCCTATGGCATGTTTTTTTCATTAACAGCCGGACTAATTGTATATCAACCTGATGTTATATTTTCATATCATTATGATGTAATTGTGCCTTCAGCACACATGACCGCATGCTGTGGAGATCCTGGGTATATGCCCACAATCATTGTTTATATCACAGAGCATGTGGGTCTACAAATCATCCCAATAAACTTGGTACTTGTTTTGATTGTTTCATATCTTGTTGGTCTTAACACAGCACTTGCAGTAAAAGCTATTTCAATTACAAAAAAAAGTGGTGGCTTAACAAGTGTTGGTGCCACAACTGGTCTGTTTATTGCGTGCCCAACGTGTGTAAGTACATTTTTTGCTATTTTTATAGGCTCAGCCAGCGCAGTCACATTTACTGTTATACTTACACAACTTCAAACACTTTTTGTTGGTATTACAATACCAATTCTTCTATTAACACCAATAATCATTGCAAAAAAAATACAAAAAAAAGATGATGGTTACTCACTAGACACTAAAACATAATAAATTCTAATAATCTTGATGTTTTAGCTTTTCTAAAACTATTTTAAAAATTTCTTCATTGTCAATCAGAATACATGGAATTCCACCTTCTTCACATGATATACGATATTCCTTGTCACGAGTTACCAAAATCATATTGTTATCCTCAGCATAATTGATTACAGAACGGTCACCATGAAGCTTTTTTCCATCTGCCCGCAATTTTTTCACACTATAAGCTTCAAAGCCCTCTTTTTGTAGCTTTTCGTCCCATCCATCATCCATCTCATCAACTAAGATTTTTAATGATTTTTTTGCCATATTGATAGAGACTAGGATTATGATGATTTATGGTTTATAGTCTAAATTAAAGATGTGCAGTCATTTTTTTAATTTTTGTTATAATTTGTAATTTTTTGTTAATACGCAGTTCTGGTTCCATTGTTACAAAAATCGTGCAATTTGGAGCATATGAGATGATTTGCGTCACGTTTTCTCTTTCATTATGAATATAACGAACCTTACCCAACGTACCATTATATTTTTCTCGCATTTTTCTTGCCTTGGCAGCATCCTTACAAAACTTTTCTTGCTGTTTTTGAGATTCTAGCGATGTCTTACTTTCTTTCATTATACCCTCAAGTATTTTTCCATTTAAATCCAGAATTGCGGCAAATCTCATTGCAGTATCTAAAGCTAAAATATTTTCTACAATTTCTAGTAATTCATCTTCAGTACATTCAACCGCCATTACGAACAACTCAAAAAATAGACTATATAATTGAATATACTAATTCACTTTTAAACACTTTATTAGCAAATAATCAATTAATTTTTCGTGTGAAACTTTTTTCATTTTTAATAATGATTTAAATAATAATTTTTCTACAAACGGTGGATATTGTGTTAATATTTTATTTTTTAGTCTCTTTCTATTTTTAATATAATAATTAGTCAATGGCTCAAAAACGTCTGATCCAATTCCAATTTTTTCAATTACTTTAAATTTTTTGGCAGTTTTGCTGATTACAAAATCCTGTTCATAATGTTCGGATGACCAAGTTAACGCTAAAATTCCAAGATTTTTTATGTTTGAATTTCTCTTAACTACAGGTATTGCAAATGTAAGCATTCCATCTTTTTTTAAAACACGATACGATTCGGAAATAAAACTACTAAATGGTTTAAAATGCTGTGCTGATTCTAATGCAATTACTCTTTCCATAGAATTTGTTGAAAATGGTAACACTGTGGATGTAGAATTAATTTCATGAATTGTGGAATTCAGTATTTTTTTCTTTACAATTTTTTGTGCAAGTTGTAATTGAATATAATTAATATTTACACATGAAATATCAATATTAGGATATAACATGGACCACATTATTGCGGGTGATGATAAACCGCTTCCAACATCAAGTAACGAATTTGCAGAATCTAATTCTGCAATTTTTCCAACCTTATCACATAATCTATTCTGTGCACTGATAGGTGATGTATCTTCCTTACTCCAATATCCAAAATTTAACATATTACCACCTGTAGCTAATTGCATTACTGGAGACAAAGTATTGTAAAGATTTACAACATCATTTTCATTTCTTCTAAATGTCCATAAAACTATATCCAAAGGATTAATTTTAAACAATATAGAAATTAACGAATAGGCATTATATACAATTTAGTGGTTGCCTAAATCATGGTATCTCTAGTATTTCATTTGCACAATGTTTGTGTATCCAATCTTCATTCTCATTTTTCACAATTTCTTTTCCTTTTTGTATAAATGCATCACAAACATTGCATTTAGTTGAAAATCTTGCTTTCATGAATGATTATGTAAGAGAATGACTAAAAAGAATAATTATTGAATATATATGAACTAATGATTAGCTGAAATTCAATTAATTAACTACAATCCACATAAAAGAGATCAAATTTTTTGAGCATTTAGGTAAAGCAAAAAAGGCAAACCCAGTATTATAATATAATTTCAATTAATGATAAAATGGCATCAGAAGAACCTATTGAGCATTCAGAAAATCAATTTTGGGAGGATGCTCATAAGTATGCATTTACTAGTGGTGAAGAACAATTCGTTAGTGAGATTGCATATATTATGACAACATTACATGAAGAAGGTAATTAGTAATTATCTACCATCCAAACCAAAATTAAAAGAAAGAATTCAAAATCACTAAGAAATCTTTGATGCGAGTTCCAAGGTTTGATCTACCAATTGTGTTAATCTAGTTTTTACATCTTCGTTAACTATTAGATCATTTTCAATTGAATCAACAGTAACAAATACAGCGCTTGGATTTGTAATGACGTTAAAATAAGACATGAGTTGAGTTAACAAAGTCTGAACATCTGTAAAACCAATATTACCTGACGCAAAAATAATCAGACCCGCAGTTTTTCCTGCTGTTTTTTTATAATCAATATACTCAAACAGGTTTTTCAATGCGGAACTAAAGAACGAGTTGTAAATTGGAGTTCCTATGAGCCAAACATCGGCCTCCGTAATGTTCTTGATTGCTTGCTTAGTTGTATCGCTAAATTTTCCATCGCCTGTATAATAATTAATTCCACCTTCTGAAAGATTGATGAATTTAACTTCTAAACTTATTTCTGTGTTAAGCATCAAGTTAGTGATATATTCGGTAACAAATTTCATCAAAACTTGAGTTTTGCCAATTTTTCTTGGGCTTGCGGAAATCACAACAACCTTCATATGAGAATTTTTTTCACAGTATATTTAAATTAAAATGATTAATGGACATGCTACACCTGATAGGACAAAAAAGTTTGCAGAAAGACATACGGAAATACCACAACAAAATTACAAAAATGTTCACAAACTTACACTATCAAATGTTGGCATTGGTACTTATCTTGGAAATCCAGATGTTGCAACAGACAAACTTGTTGAGGATGCCGTTAAAAAATCAGTTCTTGGTGGAATCAATGTTATAGACACTGCTATCAATTACCGTGCGCAAAAAGCAGAACGTTCTGTAGGAAATGCAATATCACAATTAATTGATAATGATGATATTTCCAGAGAGGAAATTTTTGTTAGTACAAAAAATGGATACGTCACAAATGACGGTGACATTAAAGAGGATCTTATGCAATATGTAATGAGGGAATACGGCAAAACTGGAATTGTAAAGGAGGGTGACATTTCCCCTGGTTATCACTGCATGACTATACCATATCTGAATGACCAGCTTGAAAGGAGTCTGAAAAATCTTGGATTGGCTTGTATTGACCTTATGTATTTGCACAACTCTGTAGAGGGACAGACTCACCTTCCTAGAGAACAATTCTTAAAAAATCTCAAAGATGTGTTTGATTTTTACGAAAAAAAGCGAAAGCAAGGAAAGATTAGATTCTATGGCATGGCAACATGGGAATGCTTTAGAACAACCTCAGAAAATCCTTTGTTTCTGCAGTTATCAGAAGTGTTGGATCTTGCTATACAAGCAGGAGGAAAGGAACATGGATTTCGGTTTATACAATTACCGTTTAACTTGATGCTAGACCAGGCATACATAACAAAAAATCATAGTGTAAATGGAAAAACTGTTTCTGCACTAGAGGCTGCACAGAAATTTAATCTTGGTGTATTTACAAGCGTACCATTAATGCAGGGTAAATTGTTAACAATAAATGCTAATCCGGAGATTGGAAATTCTAGTACATCTGTTCAGCTATTGCAGTTTGTTAGGTCTACTCCTGGAATAACTGCTCCATTGATTGGTCACAAGTCAGAGTCACATGTAAAAGAAAACATGGATGTAATGAAAATCCCTCCATTATCAGAATTAGAGTTCAATGATCTTGTGAAAAAGATGGTTAACAAAAATTAGAGAAGATTTAAAATTCTAAGGTCAAACAGACTCAGGTCTAGCATTTTATCAAACAAGCTGTCTGAGATAGGAAAAATTACAGAAAAGACTAGAGAAGTCAATCTAAACGCAGACAAAAAACGCTTTTGGCTTGAGTCACTAACAGGAATTAATCATAAAATGAATCGGTCACTACCGTTATCACTAAATCATATCACTAAAGAAGAGATTTGAAAAAATAGTAGTGAGTGAGGTAATGGAATGCTTCGGGTTCCAGCCTCACTCGTGCTATTTTCGTCTTAAGCAAAAATAGACTTGACGTTAGACATTATTCATGAATCGCCATTATCATTATTCCGATATCATGATTTTAGTCTTGTCTTAAGTCGAAAAAAGTATGGAGTTAGCGCTTACACGCTAAGACCATACCGAAATCCATTGGTGCTCTTACAGAGCGAGACAATGAATTTGGCAAATTTGTCCTGTTTATCCATAAACCATAAAAAATGTCATGATTTTAGTCTTGTCTTATGCTGTCACAGTTCTAGTCACTACGTCCAAACCTAGTCACAAAGAAGGGGCGTTCTATTTTTACTCTTTATCAATAAAAAGGGAAATCCCCCCTCCCGTGCGTAGTTTTGGGATACTTATCTAAAGATTCTGGAATCTCGGTCTACACGGCTACGGTCAGGGATAATACTGGACAGGATTCATGATATTGGTAACATCAAGCCTACGATACGATGGGTGGACCCAAATGCCGACAAGAAGAGGCTTTGGCTAGGTGAGATTGACAGAATTGATGACTCGTACAACGATTCAATGCCTCTCTCGATGAATTACTTCAGTCAAGTCTAAGCAGGTTCTTCTTAGCCTTCATTACCAACACGGTTTAAACATCAATGTGCATTTCAACGCTCAACCGCTTACACAAATTGGGTGATTAACACATCTTAAGTTTGCATTGTCTAATGTTGCACCTTGTAGATATGCATTAGACAAATCTGCCCCAGATAGGTCTGCATTAGTAAGGTTTGCTGAATAAAAATTGGTATTCAACAATTTAGCATTTTTAAAATTGGCATCTTCCAAATTTGCATGGGCGAAATTATTGAAAAAAACAAAATTTACGGCAAGATCATTTCCACGAACTTCAGTAGAAATTATAAATTGTACACTGGCGTTAGAAAATAGTTCCCTCTCTAGCACATCGTTTGTCCAACCTTGACTGGCTAAATTGTTTAGATATGCTTTATTTTTGAAAACATGAAAGTACATTTGTTTAGGTGATAGGTCAACACCTTCAAAGTTTGAATTAGAGAGATCAGTTTCTATGAACATTGCACCTTGAATCTGACTTGCAACCGTGAAATCCAGACCTGAAAGATCTGCTTTCCAGAAATTAGTTCCGGCCAGAATCGCTCCAGATAGGTTAATGCCTGACAAATTTGCATGTGAAAATGATGCATCAGTCAAATCAGCCCCGGCTAGACTTTTATGTTTAATATTTGTCAAGTCTACTTGGAGAAATTGAGTCCAAGCGAGATTTGCATTTTCTAAGTTTGCATTATCAAAACTAGCGTAATAAAATTTTGAATGTGAAAGATCTTTTCCTGAGAGATCTACGCCGTTGAATAAAGTACTTTGAAAGTTCTTTTCAGATAGTGTACCGTCTGGTAGGACTGTGTCAGTAAGATCAGCACCTGAAAGAATAGTTTTTGTTAAATCTTTACCAGAAAGATCCTGTCCAGAGAGGTTTGTTCCTGTAAGGTCTCTTCCAGAGAACTCAAAATTTCCTAGGTTTGCATTTGATAGGTCAGCTTTTCTAAGAATTGTTCCAGTAAGATCTTTACCAGAAAGATCCTGTCCAGAGAGGTTTGTTCCTGTAAGGTCTCTTCCAGAGAACTCAAAATTTCCTAGGTTTACATTTGATAGGTCAGCTTTTCTAAGAATTGTTCCAGTAAGATCTTTACCAGAAAGATCCTGTCCAGAGAGGTTTGTTCCTGTAAGGTCTCTTCCAGAGAACTCAAAATTTCCTAGGTTTGCATTTGATAGGTCAGCTTCTCTGAGAATTGTTCCAGTAAGATCTTTACCAGAAAGATCCTGTCCAGAGAGGTTTGTTCCTGTAAGGTCTCTTCCAGAGAACTCAAAATTTCCTAGGTTTGCATTTGATAGGTCAGCTTCTCTAAGAATTGTTCCAGTAAAATCTTTACCAGAAAGATCCTGTCCAGAGAGGTTTGCGTAAGATAAGTTTGTTCCTCTTAGTATTGTATTTGAGAGATCATTTTTTGAGAGATCTGTTCCAGCAAGGTTAGAATTTGAAAAATCTATGTTGGATATGTCTGTTCCAGCAAGATTGACTGAAGCAAGACTTGCGCCTGATAGTTTTGCATCCTTAAAGCTGACGTTACTAAGGTTTGCCTTGTCGAAAATAGCATTTCTTAGATACAAACCATCAAAATTTCTTCCAGTAAAGTCAGCACCTACGGCATATATCGTGAATTGATTTGTGTTTGAGGTGTAATAATGCACCGGAAATTCAGTCTTGGTTTCATAAGATAGGCTGTTTTCTGCTGAAACAATGGGTAAAGATATTGCAAAAACATTTTCAGCGATTATTTGGTTTCCTAGCGGCCCTGTATGTCCATCATCTGAAAATATTGGGTGTTGAACGTAATCAAAAATTCCTCTAAAATCTGCCGTCTTTATGCAATGCTGGTTTAATTGAACAAGGTTTTCAGCAAGCAGACGTAATTTTTCTATATTTACTGCATTTAGACTTTGATATTCGTAAACTGTTAAAACTCTATTTCCCGTACCTACTAATGGTTGTAATATAATTATAGTTTCAAATCCTTCTTCACTTCCTAACTCACAAACTGATTGCCAATTTTGGATTGTCTCGTTTACTGTTAAATGTTGAATGTCATTCCAACCATCATACATAATAATCAAATTTGGTTCATAGTCAACTAATCTATCCTTAATCATTTTAGATTCTTGTTCGGTAATAGCAGCCATAATTCCTACATTGATCACTTCCACATTGACTTCAAGATCAATTTGATTAAATTTCTGCTGTAGGTATGCTGGCCATGTTTCATCATCATTCACAAGCGTAGCTCCATGTGTTGTTGAACCACCAACAGCAAAAATTCTATACGTATTATCAGATTTGTCTATTGAAAATTCTGAACCTCTAAAACCAAAACTATTTGTGGTTACTACACAATCAGTGCAGGGAGTTAATTTTTCATTAATGTACTCAATATCAAAATTGTCAAATGCTGAATTTGTAAATTCCCTTGCAGTCACCCAACTTGGATTATTTATCAGCCAATCCGGATAGTCAGATGCTTCTGTTGTAGTTTCTGTCACTGACTTTTCTGCTTGAGGAATATTATCTTGTGGTGTCATTATACCAAAAATCATTGCAACAGAGATCCCTGTAACTGCCAATCCAATAACAATACCTACAAGAGAAGTTTTCATATTAATCCAAAAATGCTTCATGCATTATATACTGTTTTTTAACTGATAAAAAAATGGATCCGAAGTGATACACATCATTATTGATAAAAAAAAAGGTTCAACTTTAGGCTAAATGCACTTTGAAGTTAAGTATGGATTACTCGTTCAAACATATTGGGTGATTAATGCATTTTAAATTTGCATTTGAAAGTATTGCGTTATCTAATATTGCACCCTCTAGGTTTGCGCCATCT
>JACAST010000076.1 GCA_013390765.1 Marine Group I thaumarchaeote
AATGACCATAAGTATCTTGGAGATGATGGCACAATCCACATAGTTGGAGAAATTATAAACGAATCAGACAAACCAATAAACCAAGTTAATGTCATTGCAATTTTTTATTCCGGTGACAGTAGTGTATATCAGACAAGTACTGAAAATTTAACCAGTATGATTATGCCAGGAATGAAAGGAGCCTTTGATTTAATGGTGACTGAAGATATTGGTCATGTTGATTACTATCTCTTAGATATTGATTTCAAAGTAACGCAACCAAAAGACCAGATGATTGAAATTACATCATCTGAATTTACATATGGTCCACTCGACAACATTGCCATACAGGGAACTGTTGCAAACAATGGTGACTTGACAGCTAACATGGTAAGAGTAATTGCCACACTATATGATAGGGATGGTAATGTTGTTGCTGTTTCGGAGGCAAGAATGGAACCTGACTATCTCCGAGCAAATGATGAATCATTCTTTGTAATTCCTATACTAGATAAAACTCAAACAGATAAAATAGTAGATTATTCGCTTGTTGCAGAATCAGAAGAATATACAGCAGTACCGGAATTTCCTTTGGGTTCAGGTATGTTGTTAATTGCTTCACTTTCTGCATATATTGCATTAACTAAAAATCCATCTGTAGTTACAAGAGGTTTAGGACATCTTAGCAACCCAAGATGGATTTTAACACGCTTGAGATAATTTTCTTTCTAAGATAAAATGACACTTTCTAATGAAATACAAAAATTTCTTGATAGTCAGATTGAATATTACATCAAGGAGGCTGAATCCTATAAGGAAATGGCAAGAGAATATAATTTGGATGCTAATTCAGTACCAGACACTGCTTTTGGCATAATAATTGGTTGTATTTACTCAAGTTTTCTGCAAACATATACAAATCAAAGTAGTACTCCAAGCTCGCAAGACATTGAAGAATTCACTAAAATAATTATAGAGAATTCCAAGAAGATAAAAGAATCTATCATGATTGAGGACAATCCTAAATTAAAACAAGAATGATGCTTGTACATTTAATTATAGATAAATTTCAAAATGTCTGTTAGTTATGGCTGAAATAGATGTATACAGGATACACCAAATAGTTGATAATGGCAACGCAGTACAAATCTCATTAATTGAGGATGTGCAGACAGAACCGCTATCCCAGAAGCAATTAATCGTAGAAAATGTATCTAAAAAATTAGATGATGACACGAAAAAGCAAGTTATGCCGCTTTTAGAAGCTATACTTCAAGCACAGCCAACCATTAGAGTAAAAAGCTATGCTCAAACAAACATTTCAATCACAATGCCAAAAAATCGATATGATAAGATGGGAAGACCTCAAGTTGGCGATAAATTAGAATTGGATTTAAAAAAGATTTAGAGTTCTTTTTCTATCTCAGACAAATCAGATAACGGTAATGAACAACTGAAATTTTTACAAACAATTACATTTGTTTTATCATCCTGAAATTCTTTTCCAGAAAAAAATGCATATTTTGACAATGCATCCAAATTATTTTTATTTGCAACTAGAACCATAATTGACTCTGGTAGGAATTTTTTTCTCAAGGATGAAACAAGTTCAAAATTCTTATCGTTAATTATAGTAATTTCAGTAGGTTTTTGGTAATACAGATACAACACGTTAAGTAAGTATCCAAATGCAAATGGATTTTCAGCTGCAGCTGTTGCCTGTGATTCAATAATTTTTTTGGTGATTTCTAAAAATTGTTTATCTTGAGTTAGATGGTGCAGCCTTAGCAACACGTGCGCAGCAACTGAATTACCAGAAGGCATAGAAAGGTCATAATTGTTTTTTGGGCGTATAATCAATTTTTCATGGTTATCTGACGTGAAAAAAAATCCATCGGTAGAATCATCCCAAAAATGCATTATTAGATAATTAGCCAGATTGGTTGCAAACAGTAAATACTTTGGATCTGAAGTGTTTTCAAACATGTCAATTGATGCATTTGCCATATACGCATAATCATCCAAGTATCCGTTTAGTTTTGGCTTCCCGTTTTTGAATGTTCTATGCAAGATATGATTTTCTTTGAAATTGCTTTCAAAGAAATCTATTGATTCTTTTGCAATGTCAAGATACTTTGAATCGTCAGTTATTCGGTGGCCTGATAGAAAAGCAGAAATCATCAAACCATTCCACGAAGTTATAACCTTATCATCTTTTCCAGGTTGTTCCCTTTTGTTTCTAACTTCAAGTAGTTTATCAGAACACTTTGAAATAATATTCTGTATTTCAGATTCGCTCTTTCCAAATTTGAAACCTAATGAAGATGCATTAATGTTATTTGCAAGGATTGTATTCCCTTCAAAATTACCGCCATCTGTGACATCATAATAAATGCAGAAGATTTCAGAATCTTCACCTAGAATTTTTTCAATCTCCTGTTTTTTCCATACAAATGTTTGACCCTCTTCCCCATTGGTATCAGCATCCTGTGCAGAAAAAAATGTATCATCACTTGATGTCATTTCACGAATTACATAATCAAGGGTTTTTTTTACAACATTCTGAAAAAAAGGATCTTTGGTAATTTGATAAGCCTCTG
>JACAST010000060.1 GCA_013390765.1 Marine Group I thaumarchaeote
AACAATAAAAAAACAAAATGAGGATTTTATTGTATCAGAAATTATTACAGAGAAGTCTCGTTCTAGAATTTGTTCAGAATCTGGTTTTGCTGTATACAAATTACAAAAAAATGGAATCGATACTACTCATGCATTAAGCGAAATTTTTAGAAAACATGGAATCAGACTAAAATCTCTCGGTCTTAAAGATGCTTCTGCAGTAACAGAACAGTTTGTATTTACAACGTACAAAACTGACAAACATTTTGAAATTGAAGATCAAAAATACAATCTAAAAAAAGTTGGTTTTACTGACAAAGTGTTATCAAAAAAAGAAATGATCGGTAATCATTTTCAGATAAAAATTGACGGAGCATCAAACGATTTATCTAAATTTACCGAGTTTGACAAAATTTTAAATTTTTATGGTTATCAGAGATTTGGTTCGCGCAGACCTGTAACACATCTGATTGGAAGATCGTTGATACAAAAAAACTTTGCAGGTGCGGTTGATCTTTTGCTTTCTTTCACTTCTGAATATGATAGAGATGAAAATACTAAATTACGAGAATTAATGGCTGATAAATCAAAATATTCCGAGGCTCTAAAAATACTCCCGAAAGGTATGGATCTAGAAAAAATTGCATTAGAGGAAATGATAGAACATGATGATCCAATTAAGACTTTACGTGCCTTGCCATTATCAATTAGACGATTTTTTGTTCAGGCGTATCAATCATATATTTTTAATCAGACATTGAGCATGTCTTTAGATGCTGGCGAAGAATTGTTTCTTCCACAACCTGATGATGTTTGTTACGATAAAAATAGTGAGTTAGGAAAATTTGAAAATGATCCTTCACAGAGTCTATCAATTCCTTTTGTTGGTTATTCATATTACAAAAAAACACGTTTCCATTATTACATTGAAAAAATTTTACGTGATGAAGGAATCACACATAGAGATTTTTTTTCTAAGGAGATACAAGAAATAAGCAGTGAGGGTGGGTTTAGAAATTCTTCCATAAAGTGTGATGACTATAAAGTAAAAGATGACGTTGTATCATTTTCGCTTTCTAGGGGTTCCTTTGCAACAATTGTTCTTCGTGAAATTATCAAACCTGAAAATCCATTAACTTCAGGATTTTAAGCCTTATTGGCTAGCAAATTAGCACCATTCCAGAAATCTGCAACTGCAGTATATTCTATTGGTAAACAGAATTGATCAATTGACTAAATGATTTTTTTGTTTCCTGTTTAATCCACATTTTTCTAGTATTTCGCATGTCAAATTGGTTAGCAACAGATGACTCCAATTCGATTTTTGTTCGCCATTCTAATTTTGTCATTTTCTGTATAGCTGCTGTATCTGCTCTAACTTTATTCGTCGTATTTCAGCCCATAATTGAAAGCGTCACCACGGAAACTCCCATGATAGTGCACATCATGTTTATACCAACATTCATTGTGGGATTTCTTTACGGATTGAAGATTACTGAGCGTGTGATGAAACCCTCAGATTCCCGAAGTCCCATCAAGCGTGGAATTGTCAAGATGTTTCTATTCTTTTTTGTTATTGGTGGTTTATTCAGTTCGATAAATTTTGCATTAAATGGTGGCAGTATGTTGCCAGATGGTTCCATTTTTGATGCTGGCATAATTGAATCGATAACACAATTGATCACATACAATGGCGGAGTAACTTTCATGATTGTATCCAGTATAGTTTTGATGGCCGCAGCTACTCGAAAAATCGTAGGGTTGGGAAGTGGTTATCTAGGTAAAATCATTTCATTTGTTGGAACATTTGTTTTCTTTTCAATGGTTTCAGTCAGCCTCACACAGACTGATCCAACTCATTCGCAGGTATTTCTTTACACATTTTTCTATGCTGGTATTATCTCTGGAGCCTTTTATGAGATGAACAAACTAACCACGAAGCAAAACATGTGGGATGATTATTCTAACGGTTATCTATAATCTATTAGCTTACCTGTTTATATCAGCTATAACGCAGTAGGCTTTGATTTCTTTATGGTCTTACTGTTTGGAATAACAAGACTAAAATCGTGATATCTTTTACGGTTCATTGGCTTTACGTAGGAAGATGATGGACTCTTCGTCCACCTTTATGGTCTTAGCGTGTAAACGCTAATTCCATACTATATTTTTGACAAGACTAAAATCATGATACTTTTTACGATACATTGGTTGATTCCAAAAACCGATTGAGAAAGAGGGATTAAACCCTCAATCTCATTTTTACTTAGATTACGTGTTTATAGAATATGAGTTTGATCTAGATACAAAGAGCTTAGCTTAATCGTTAAACACGAATCTAATCATTCTTCATTCTGAGCGTTCTTCAATATTTCTTCCAATTCTTGATCCATTATTACCCACATTCTGTACTTCCAGCATTCAGAGCTTTCAGTATCCTTGTTTTCTCTACATTCCTGTAACTGCATTTCATCTATCCACTTTGCAC
The DNA here is from genome assembly GCA_013390765.1 of Marine Group I thaumarchaeote. GTDB lineage: Archaea > Thermoproteota > Nitrososphaeria > Nitrososphaerales > Nitrosopumilaceae > Nitrosopelagicus. The sequence continues at coordinate 2,468 of JACAST010000060.1, forward strand.
ATTGTGGTTCTTGAAAACCATTCACCTTGCAATCCTCAAAATCAGCAACTTGCTGTCTTTGAATGGTATCTCCAAAAAGAACATCTGGACCTATGGATATTTGAAGGATCCCAATTAAAGCCAATGATGCAGCAACCATTATCATACCTATACCAGCTTTTTTTCGATGGTGAGGCTCTTTCATACAATCTTTGAATCTTAAATAGTGGCATTTAATCCTTAAGGAGATCCAAAGCCAAAACCTCAAACATTAGCGGAAAAAGAAAAAAGGTGGAACTTACTATCCTATGCAGTTGACTATTCAGATTCTCCAGTATGAATTCTTAGGACCAATCAAATTGTCAGAATGGGGTCCACCAATGGATAGAGTAGTATACATAATTTTTTCGAAGAACAAAGATGTTTTTAACATGATTTATGTTGCCGAGTCAGACAAAACTGAAGCACCGGATTTTTTTAAAAAAAATGATCAATTCAAGTGCTGGCTATCATATGCTGGTAAGGAAGAAAACCTCTATCTTTCAATTTATCCAATGTGGGAATCTAGTCAGCCTGAGCGAAACCAGTTGGTAAAGAAGATAATTGCCGGATACAAGCCAATTTGTAACAAAGTTAATGAGGATTCTCAAAATAAATCAACCAACACAGCACAAACAATTGAGCCAGAACCCGAGCCAGAACCCGAAGACTAGTTTTTGCTTTTTATTTTAAACATTTCCAAAGTAACAAGATCTATTGCCTTTTTGAGATGCTCAAATTCCTTAAACAGGTTTATCTCTCCCTGGATAAGTGTCTTGAGCACGCTTACAGTTGCTCTTTGATATTCATCAGTGGATGAAACTTCAAGACCATTAACCCTTGACATTATATCATCAAGATCCTTTATCGTGCTATCAAGCGGAATATGCTTTTCCATAGAATGTTATTTGTTACTTCATATATGAACTATTTTTTACAGCAAGTCTTCGTCGATTTTTTTTATTGCATCAAAATATTGCATACAACCACAAGATGGTATCATACATCTGCCACGTTTTAGAAGAGAATCATTGTCAGTTGTTTCATGAGCCTCATCAGTATGATGACATCTTACACAATTCATGAATTTATGATTTGAAACAAGTATTTTAAGGAATAAGAACTGCGCGTGCATCTATTTCCGAATTTTTAAGTCTCACCAGAACTTCATTTGCCTGTTCTAACGGAAAAGATTCTGTCACCACTTCCAGCTTATGTTCATCTGAAATTTTAATCACATCTTCCATATCTTTTCGTGAACCTATCAAAGTTCCTCTAATGGTTTTTTCTTCAAACGCTAAAAAATTAGGGATCTTACCAACTGTAGCAATAACTACAGTTCCTCCTTTTTTGATTGATTTAATCGCAGTGTCTGTAACTTCATCAATTGGTGCGAAAACAATGGCTGCATCAAATAATCCATATTTTTCATTTACATTTTGCAGAAACTGTTTTTGATTAGACGAATAGACAAAGACATTATCGGCTCCAAGTTTTTTTGCTACTTCAAGATGTTTTTCTTTTCTTGAAACTCCGCTAACCTCACATCCTTCAATTTTGGCAAACTGTATTGCCATATGTCCAACTCCTCCTATACCAAAAATTGCAATTTTTT
>JACAST010000063.1 GCA_013390765.1 Marine Group I thaumarchaeote
GTTATGTTGTCAACAACTTTGAGATATCCAAAGTTAATAATAGATTCTTCCTCCCACATTAGAATACGTTTACCGACTCCAGCTTCATTTATGAATTTTGTAATCAATTTGGTTGTATCCTCTTGGTCAGACTTGGAATAGAACGAAATCTCGCCCATACTAAACGACAGTGGAAGTTGTATTGAAGTTGGAGAAGCAATTGTAATACCTCCTTCTTCAAAAACTGACAGCACCACATCTATCCTTGCATCTTTGTCTAGTACAATGCCCATTATGCCATCACTGGTGGCAGAAGCAGTTGGTGTAATGCCAGATAGTTTTTGTAAATATGCCTCAAATGCTGATTCTTGAGTATCGCCTAACCCTACATAATATTCACCGGTAAATGCAGCTCCAACTGCTGCAATCGTACCCAGTTGCGCTACAACACCTCCTGCACCAGCAGTATAAACTGGAATAAAGTAAGTATCGTGCTCACCCACTTGATATAATATATTATCACCAATTCGAGGATTTCGTAAAAGTGTCTTTAATTGAGCAAAGTCCGGATCCCTATCCAATGCTTCAAGAACAGAGGTAGGTCCTAACAGTTTAGTTTCTGACTCTATTGGAACTTCATAAAAATGCATGTGACCCAAGTCTGGCGTATCGTTTTGTACAACCATATATCCAGCCAAGTTTCTTCCCTGTGAGCCCCGAAGTTCAAGAGATAGCAAACCTACAAATTCTGGTTCTTCAAATCCAGGTGGCTTTGCCTCTATGTAGTAAGTGTCTAGACCACGAGGTATTTCATAGAATTCATTTGCCTGTATGAATATATCAACGTCAGTAACGTGATAGATGTTGTACATCTCAGTCCTCCAGTTGAAAAGTTCTTGGGGATACCTAATTTGTTCTTCAAGCCATTCAGGCATCTCAATTACATTGTCCTTATACTGGTCCATGAACATATTAGTAAAAAAGTCGTCTCCGTGTTTAATCAGCTTAATATCACCGTCATAGGAGTTGACTAACCCGTAACCCACCAGTCTAAGATATGGATTTCCCGCTGACCAAGGCACACTGCTTGAATCAAATCCAATTATGAGTGGAACGAGCCAATAGGTGTTCTTACCATCTGTTACTGGAAGTGAATCGAGCTCCTTTCCAAACAAGTTATACAAAAAGTATGGATATAGAGTCTCCATTCTGTCGTTAACATCTTTGTATCTCATAACATGAATTGGTGTTCCAGGAAATGAGATCATAAAGTTTGGCTCAAACAGCCAGCTAATAGGCGGGGCAATTGTCAAGCCACCCATTCCGTCATAGGATGCATTGTTTAGTTCTGCTGTAGTTGATCCTCGGTTTATGGGGTATCCCGACCAAGTTTCATCAAGCAAGCCACCCTCGCCATAGTAGATTTGTCTCTGCGCAAATAACTCAGAGCTGTCAACTATCTGACCATCAGTCGCCTCTAAAGTTAGAAATCCGTTTGGCACATGAGTATAAACTAGGTGCTCGTTATACCATCTGTTTTCCTCACTTACAGAAGAAGGTAAGATTGGCGCCATGGATGCAGTCCAGTATAGTTTATTGTCAAACCTCAAAATATCATTATCTACAAAATTTACATATGGTATAAGACCAATTTCTGGCTTTAATTTTGCAAATGCTGCTTCCCAGTCCCATACACGGATAACGTCTAGAACATCAGCGTTGTCTTTAATGTATTGATCAATTTGGTTTGGAGAAATTGATTTTAGCGTTGGATCATGAATATGTTCTTCGATTTGCTCTAATTCAGCAAGATACCGGTTCACGCCAATTTGTTGTGCATTATATGGTCCAAGATATTCTATCTTTTTGGCATCAGCAATGCTGGTGTTAATAGACATTGCAATGCCAACAGCTACTGCAATTGCAATGATAGTAAAAATTCTGATATAGACATCTCTTTTTAACATATGTGTTAGTATTCTAGACCTTATCCTATCAAATATTGAAAACGCAATTAACGCAAAACCAATAACAAGCGTTCCTCCTATGGCATATTTTGTATTGTAATCAATGTTATCAACAAAGAACATGCTAAAGGCAGTCCAGATTATTCCAATGCCTACAATTCCCTCAAATGTTGAAGTATAATTAAGCCACTTGGGTTTTCCTTCAGCGGCATCATGAACATAGGAGGTAGCAACCTTGTAAATATGGTGTAGTGCAACAAACAACAAGAGTCGTAGTCCAATGACACCCAACATGGGAGGAACCAGAACTAATAGTGCCGGAACCATTGGTATTACAATTTCAGTTGCGTAGGAATGGTCAGTTGGTGGTGTTACAAAAGGAAGTGAGAATATTGCAGGTATGTTCTCCATACCAAGATCATTTCCATCTATTGTATACATAACTGCAAAGCCGAACATAAGGTTTGCAAAGAATGCTCCAAAGAGTACAACCTTAGTAATCTGCCAAATTACAAAATGTGGAACAGATAGCTTATGATCGTGGAAACTTGTAATGTTTTCTGATACAGCCGAAGTTTGATTACGATTAATAAAACCAATTGCAGTAGACAAAGAGTACCAAAAAATCGAATGGCGTTTTACTATGTTTACACGTACTAGCGCAATTACTGATAGAATTAAGGCAGAAATTAATGAAAAGTAAAGTGGTGTTATAAAGAGATCTGCAAATTCCTCCACGTTCATAAATAATGTCACAGCCTCTGTGCTTACTAGAATAAAGGCAGCAATTGCTATCAGAGCTACTATTCCTATTCTGACATACTTGCCAGTATCCAGTGGTGGTGTACTGCTTTCACTTGATGTACTATACAATCTCACAAAACTCTATCTACCATGTATTAATTCCTTAGCAGTAAATGCATAATTTTGAGAAAGTTAAGCCAAACTAGCAATGCCCTTACAAAGCATATATACGGCGACGTATTTTGGAACGAAAACTTTTTCATTCGTGTATGGACCAAACTTTCTGTTTTTTAATCTAAATTCAATTGGAGAGTTTGCTGAAACTTCAACAGGTTTATCGTCAATCAGGCACGCTTCAACGTATGGATTAAATTTTTCAATGTTTTCGCAAGCTAGTTTTGCAAGACCGCTTTTACTGTTGAGTGAACCTTCAAGTCGAAAGATCCTATGAATATCAACTGTTACATTTGGATCTATCTTAATCCCGATAGAGTGTTTTCCCATTTCTTCAAGTATTTGCTGATAGGCAAGTTTTCCATCAGAGATGATTTTAGTTATAGCCTTTGATCTTTTCGATTTAGAGCCAAAAAGTTCTTTTGCCACACGTCCACGCCATCCTGCTTCATCAAGCTCGGGAAATGAAAGTCTCGAAGGATTTTCTTTTTTAAAACCAAACCTTTCAGGCATAGCTCTCCGAAACATGATATAGTCAATCAAATCGCCCCTTTCTTTAGAACCTAGCTGGTTATAGAATGAGTTTGCTACATAAAGATGAAATCCTTCATTACCCGAAAAAGATATTCTGACATTCTCATCGTCTATTTGTAAATCATTGGTTAAAATTTTTATCAAATTCAAAACTTCTTTTTTTACACCAGAGATACAATTTTGGCAAGGTAATGATAAAAGATCCAGTTTGTTTGATTTACATTTAGGACATACATCTTGTAGTAAAGATATCTCACCACAAGAAATACACTTTATGCATGTGTGATCTTTCCTGCAAGATAGGTTTAGATCCTTTGCATCTATATCAAAAATAAGATCTGCTTCTTTCCAGTCTTTTTCTGCCATTGGTAAATTTGGAAAAGAGTAATAGGCGTTTGAACAAAAAACATCAGAAGGCACATTTGTCATTAACATCAAATGTAAATCTTTGTCAGTTTTTAACGAAATATGTCTGATCATTCCAGAATTAAATTTTTTATAACCATATTCCCTTTCTTGTGATCTATCTGGAACGTGAATAGATT
>JACAST010000048.1 GCA_013390765.1 Marine Group I thaumarchaeote
TGGAAAATTCGAACCAATCTATTTTACTTAATGAGGAAAAATACATCCTTGACTCTAAGAAGGAAATGTTAGAAAGAAAAGAAACGATTCTCTCTGGAATCTTAAATGGAAAACCACACAGTTTAGATGTTTAATAAAAAAATAGGCATCTATAGTGTCCCATCCCGGCTCGGTTGATATTATCGATTTTGTTTTATTGACAATTTATCCAGTAGGGGCATTATTTATCATTGAAATTTTAAGTAGAATTATTAGTAGAACAGCCAAGCCTGTTCCTTCATGGCTTAAACTATCAATACAAGGCATAGCCATGGTTGGATTTGCTGTGACTTACACTGCTTTTATGCCATTTTTAATAAATCAAGACGCTTATACTGTTGAACCGCATGCTATCACAGCATTTTGTTTGCTTGCACTTGCAGCTGCGTTGTTTTACCAGGCAAGACGCGCAAAAACCAATCCAAAAAAATCTCTTTACTAACTATTAGCCAAACCTGCCTAGCATTCTTCGGAACACGTTCTTTTTCCCAGTTCCGCCATCACGAATAATTTTGCTTTTTTCACCGAATCTTTTTGCTCTAATTTGAGTAAGCTTCACACACCGATGCTCTTCTGGCAGTCTATGTTCGGAACAAAATGGATCCTTACAGTAATTACACTCAAAAGGCATATCTGTCATATCCCCACAATAGGCGCACTTTTCTTGCAGCATGACTAAGTTTTGGTTTATTTCCTAATAAATTAGCTATTATATTATTTTAAAAACACATTTACAACGTTTGATGGATGTGGCTTTTTATGGCAATAAAGAACAAAGTAGCTATTATTACAGGAGCAAGCAGCGGTATTGGTTATGCTACTGCATTAGCGCTATCCAGAGCTGGTGCAAGAGTGACGATAGGCGCCAGACGAACTGATAAGCTTGCCCAGCTGGAAAATGAAATTAAAAAGAATGGGGGCGAGGTGTTGTCACAAAAGCTCGATGTTACGAAAAAAACTGATTGCGATGCCATTGTTGATCAGACAATAAAAAAATGGGGAACAGTTGATATTTTAGTAAACAATGCAGGCATAATGCCACTTAGCTTTGTAAAAAATCTCAAAGTTGACGAATGGGAACAGATGGTCGACGTGAACATTAAAGGAGTATTATTTTGTACTGCAGCAGTTATCTTACATATGAAAGAAAAAAAATCAGGCCATATCATTAATATTTCATCAGTTGCAGGCAGGGTTGTATTTCCCTCTGGAAGCGTGTACTGTGCAACTAAACACGCTGTTACTGCTTTTAGCGAGGGATTAAGACAAGAATTTAGCGCCCGTTCAAACATTAGGGTAACATGCATTGAACCTGGAGTGGTTGAAACTGAATTACTAAACACAATAACTGATGAATCATTACAAAGTTTTATCGAGACTGCAAAAAAGACACAAGGACTAAAAGCAGAAGATATTGCAGAGGCGATTTTATTTGCGGTGCAATCACCAGAACATATGAATGTAAACGAAATTCTTGTTAGGCCTACTTCTCAAGAACTGTAGGACGTTTCAAATTTCCAAGTCAAAGCATCAGACGGTTTAATAATTTCACGATTCGTGCCTTAAACAGGGACCGTCGTCTAGATTGGTTATGATGCCAGCCTGGGGTGCTGGAGGTCGCAGGTTCAAATCCTGCCGGTCCCATCATAATTTCAAAACATCTAGTAATTTTTCAAAACTATCTCTAGTTTGTTCCTGTTTGTATCTACGTAGTACTGAAATCATTTTTTCTTTTTTAGGAATTTTATATATATGACCTACTATTTTTGAAATTCCAGATCCTATGTAAAATGCCTGAGTTGCAGATGTTACATTTGAAACCTTTCTATCCAAACTAGAACTTTCAAAATCAATAATGGTGATTTTGCTACCAACAATCACATGTTTTGTTATGTTACTTAATTCTCCATGATCCAAACCAACTCTGTCCAGACTATAACAGTCTTCGAGAATTTTTTTAATTACAACCTTAAGTTGTGAGGAACTTCCTTTCTCCTTTAAACCAGTAATCCAATCACCAATTTTTTTACCTTCTAGACATTCCATCACAAGGAAGTTTTTACTAAAATCTACTAATTTTGGTCCCACATTAGATTGATTTGTTATTTTAAGCAATTCTGCTTCTTTTTTCAAATTTTTTCTAGTAGAGTCAATTCGTCTGATTTTTACAGCAACTTTTTTTCTTCCTATTTTACCTAAAACTACGATTCCTACGTATCCCTTGCCTAGTATGCTGATGGTGCCAACTTGTAATTCACCTTGAAATGAAATGCTTTCTACACCAAGGCTATCTAATTCCTTTATACGTGATTTTATCTGTGCTTTGGTTCCTTTTGGATAAACCCAGATGTCTGAATAGGGCGGTTCAGTTATTTTACTAATTTTAACGAAAGATTGTTTCATCTGTTACGGCAATACTCGCAATTGCCTCTTTAATGGATTTGGTTGATACTTTGCTTGCATCAATAATTTTAACACCACTTTTGAAATCCTTCGCAAGCCCTTTAGGAATGCCAGAATTTTTTAGATTATTTTTTAAAAGGTTTTGCAAAAATAATATTACATCATCATATTTTCTTTTCTGCAAGGATTGTATTTTACCTTCTTCGTTAATCCACATAAGCTGGCTTTTTTTCAAATTAGCTGAAATAAATTTTTCACAGTGATCTTTACTAGAAATTTCTGGTCCAACTCGAACCAAACTATTTTCAATTTTTTTTGCATGCAATAAAAACATCAATGCCGCATTTTCCTTTTCATCCTTAACTGAAGAATTTCTTAAAACCGTAAATCCACCCAACTCTAACTGAGTTTTTAGTGCATTTGATGCACGTTTTATTTGCCCCCAAATAATATCATCACTTCTGTCTTTAAATCTGAATTGAACAACGATAATTTTGTCCGCATTTTTCATAATACGCTTAGAAATTGGCTTTTTAAAAAATTTTTTAGAGGGATTTTTCAAAAATACTCTGCTTGCTAAAACAAACTTTCCTAAATTATCTATTGAAATTGCCGTTCCAAGATTTCTGTTGTTATCAACTGGATCAATGATCACAATAGGCGAATCAAATTTTTTTATAGATTTTCCAATCACTTCTCCTTTCTTCAACTCTGATATTTTCTTTATTATTTTTTCAAAGCTACCAAAGTAGGAAATTAGCACCTCCGAGACATATCCACTAAAACCTTCTTTGGCCATTTCTGCTCCATAAACTTCAATGTGGAGAAAAAACTTCTTGAGAATTCTCACCTCTCCCTTCATGGCATCCGATAATTTTTGCGACATGAATTTTGTATGATATATGGATCTGTCTGTAGCGCTTTGCCACTCTCCTTTGTTGACATCGTAACATGGAACAATGTTTACTCTTGTTCCATCAACTATAGCCTCAACAAACGGGTGCTCTGCATGTCTTGTGTACGGCTTGTATTTCTTTAAAGATTGAAACCCTATCTGTATTCCAAGCTTTTTAAAATCATTTTCAGATGTTTTTTTGTTGAATTTAACAAAGATATCAATGTCAGCTTTTTCTGGCAACCATGTACCTTTAGCATACGAACCACCAAGCTCAAAACCAACTACTTGAGGATGTTTTTCTATACAGTTACTTAGTAAATCACAGACTTTTTTGGCAATACGATGTTTTTTTTCCTGTAATTTTTTTGATGGGGTCGCTTCTTTTTTTGCGTGGTTTAGGATTGAATTCATTTCTTTCCTTTCACAACCAACAGATCTGTATAAATTGGACCGTTAGGAGTAAGTTCGCTTTTCTTTAATTTAATTTCCGAGACTGTTTGCTTCCCAAAATAATATGACGAAAATTTTTCTAATTTGTCTGATATGCCTTCAATCTTGTTTTTTACTCTGAATATGGTCACGTGTGGTTTGAATTTTTTATCTGGATTAAAACCAAGCTGTGACAGTTTCAAACGTATCATTTCTGCCAGTTTTTCAAGTTCATTGACGCCATCATTTGTTCCAATCCAAATCACTCGTGGGAAGCTAGGCTTAGGAAAAACTCCAATGCTCGCAAAACTTATCGGAAATGGAGAAAATTCTAAGCTACTAAGCGCACCAGAAATTTTTCTTACCATATCCTCCGAAACTTCTCCTAAAAACTGTACAGTAAAATGCATGTTGTGAAGTTCTACTGGTTTTGCTTTGATGTTTAATTCAGCCTGAATTTTATGAATGGAGTTTAAAACATCTTTGTTATTTACTTCAATCGCAACAAACGTCCGCATTATATTTTTTTGATGTTATGATTTTAATGAATTCCGGTAGCTTCATAGGCTGGAATCAGTAAACAATTTCATCTTGGCAAAGCTGATAGTTTGTCTCACTGGCATGCCGGGTTCTGGTAAATCAACCATCGTATCTGCATTAAAGGCTAGAGGTCTTGAGGCTTTGAATTTAGGCGATGGTGTTCGTGCTGAGGCAAAAAGATGCAATATAGAACCAACTGGAGACAATCTAGGTAAGCTGATGTTAGAACTACGTGAGAAAAATGGACCAGGCGCTATTGCTGAACTACTTATTGAACCAATAAAAAATTCTCAATCTAAAGTAATTATTATTGACGGTGTAAGATCTACTACAGAGATTGAAGTTTTAAAAAATGCTGGATCTGTCAAACTATTATCTATAGAAGCCACAGCTGATACCCGCTACAAGTTTTTGAGCTCCCGTGGACGTTCAGACGACCCTGTAACAAGAGAAAAATTTGAAGAGCGTGATAACAGAGAGCTTGGTGTTGGAATTGGTGAATCCATAGCAATTGCAGATGAAACCATTGTTAATAGTGACATTACATTAGACGAACTTACTGAACGAGCATACAAAGTAATTGAAAAATGGATTGACACTTGAGATCCTTAGACGTAGATTGCAAAATATCCGCTTATTGCACCATAAATGCATCAGAGGATATTAACAAAGTTCGAGCATCACTATCAAATGTTCTAACTGACATGGATGAAAAGATAACTGGTGATTCTTTAGTTGCAAATTCAAACAACTATGAATCCTTAACAAAAATCTATGAAACTATGAGATCAAGAAAGACCAAAAGTGCATATCGTAGACATCTAATGCGTAACATGACAGAAGACTCTACCTGGTTTTATCTTAACAAGCAAGCTGCATTTGCAAATGTTACAGTTCTCTGTGATGAAGCAGACGAATCTCCTTTGGGTCCAATAAAGATAGTATTACATTCTAAAAACATTGAAGATGTAATAGATTGGCTTGTATCCGATATTGAATGATTTGATCACACGATATCAATTTTTAATTGATCATTAGCGGCTATTACAGAATTATGAATAGTCTTTGCTTCATCCAACAAAAAT
>JACAST010000046.1 GCA_013390765.1 Marine Group I thaumarchaeote
CGCTTTTAGGATTTGAAGAAAATGGCGGATTCATGTTTGGAAAACATAATCATGTCAGAGACGGTGGTATGACATTAGCTTTACTCCTAGAACTTCTTGCAAGCTCGAACAAAAATATGAGTGATGAACTTGCGACTTTGCCGCCTTCTTTTACAACTAAAGACAAAATTTTATGCAAAAAGGAAGATGCAGATAGAATAATGTCTAAACTTTTAGCTGAATTTCCAAATGCGGATACTGTAGATGGTATAAAGATTGTTTTTAATAAGAAAAACTGGGTTATGGTAAGACCTAGTGGCACTGAGCCTATAATTAGAATTTTTGCAGAATCTGATTCAGAAAAAAACCTTAAAGCACTTATGAAAGAATATATCCAAAAAATCAAATTGTTTCTCCACAGATAACATTTTTAATACCAATTAGATTGATTTTTCAAATGGAGATGATCCCTCAGGGTGATGTAAATGGCAAAGCCGTACTATGTTAAATTTGATATGCCAGAAAATTTGGTTAGTCCTATTTATGAATCCCTTAGAGTAGCTGTTGAGACTGGAAAAGTGAAAAGAGGTACAAATGAGGCTACTAAAGCAATTGAAAGGGGTGTAAGTAAACTAATCATTATTGCTGAAGATGTGGAACCGCCAGAGGTTGTAGCACATCTTCCAATAATATGTGAAGAGCAAGGAGCTGCTTATGCTTTTGTTCCAAGTAAACAAGAGTTAGGAAAAGCATTAGGGATTGATGTCACTTCGGCAGCGGCTGCAATTTTAGATTCTGGCGATGCTCAACACATAATTGATCAAGTCGTAGCCTCAATTAAAAAAATTAAAGAGGGCAAATCAAAACCAGAAGCTAAACCAGAACCAGAAGCTAAACCAGAACCAGAAGCTAAACCAGAACCATGAGCACAAAATCACAAACTGACGAATTATCACCCGCTGAAGTTATTCAAATTGTAGGCAGAACGGGTATTGCTGGAGAAGTTATTCAAGTTAGAGTAAAAATCTTGGATGGTAAAGACAAAGGAAGAGTACTTACAAGAAACGTCAAGGGGTCAATACGCATATCTGATATTCTGGTATTAAGAGAAACAGAACGAGAAGCCAAAAAGATTAGGTGAGTCTTATGAGCATGTTAGAAAAATTATGTAGTTTTTGTAATCGTCCAGTAGCAAAAGGATCAGGAACAATGTTTGCAAAAAATAATGGAACTGTACTGTGGTTTTGTTCGTCTAAATGTAAAAAAAATGCTCTTGTTCTAAAACGTGACCCTAGAAAGCTAAAATGGACAAAAAAATACGTTAAAGGCGGGATTAAAGTCAAAAAGTAAGTTGGCTGAACAAACACTAATCATTGTAAAGCCAGATGCTGTAAAACGAAATCTGGCAGAAGAAATTCTATCACGTTTTAAAAAGAAAGGATTTAGTATTTCAAAATTAAAAACGTTCAATTTTACTGTAGAAATGGCTGAACAGTTCTATTCTATACATAGCTCTAAACCATTTTTTGGTGAATTGGTATCATTTATTACGTCTGGAACAGTTGTAGCGGCAATAATGGAAGGTGATAATGTCATCAATGTAACTAGGGAAATTATCGGTAAAACCAATCCTAAGGAAGCTAGTCAGGGTACAATACGTGGTGATTTTGGTACCGGAATACTCGAAAACTCTATCCATGCCTCGGATTCAAGAGAAAGTTTTGATAAGGAAGTGAATGTGGTATTCTAGTGATTAAAAATGCGCATTCGGCAACCCATTGTGTCTGTTTTAGGACATGTTGATTCTGGAAAAACCTCGCTACTTGACAAAGTACGTGGAACTGGTGTACAGGGAAGAGAAGCTGGTGGTATAACTCAGCATATAGGTGCAAGTTTTCTACCAGTAGAAACTATACAGAAAATTTGTGGACCGTTGTATGAAAAATTAAGTAAGGTTGAACATAAAATTCCAGGCATTTTAGTAATTGATACGCCAGGTCACGAAATTTTTACAAATTTGCGCTCACGCGGAGGTTCTGCAGCAGACATTGCAATTTTAGTAGTTGATGCAAACAAGGGCTTTCAACCTCAAACTAATGAAAGTTTAAAAATTTTAGAAAGCCGTAAGGTACCTTTTGTCGTTGCACTGAATAAAACCGACATGATTTCCGGTTGGAAGGATACACAAACACAGTTTATTTCAGAAACTATTGAGAAACAAAATCCTGAAGTGCAAACGTTTTTGGACGAAAAAATCTACAATGTAGTTACTGCACTTTCTGTTTTGGGATATCAATCAGAGGCATTTTACAGGATTAATGACTACAAAAAGGAGATTGCGATAGTTCCTGTTAGTGCCAAAACAGGCATTGGTATACCTGAACTATTTGCAGTTTTGGTTGGATTAACACAGCAATATCTAAAAGAGAAATTAAACCAAGAGGAAAAGTCCAATCGAGGAATCGTATTAGAAGTTAATGACGAAGTAGGTTTGGGTCCTACAGCAAATGTGATTTTAATCGATGGTCAGTTGAAAAAAGATGATTCTATAATAGTCGCAAAAAGAGATTCAGTAATTGTAACAAAACCAAAAGCTTTGTTATTGCCAAAGGCACTAGACGAAATGAGAGATCCACGAGATAAATTCAAACCAGTAGAACACATACAAGCAGCTGCTGGTGTAAAAATAGCATCACCAGATTTAGAGGGTGTTTTGCCTGGTAGTACACTTTATGCAACCAATGATAATTCGGAGATAGAAGGTTTTAAAAAATCCATTGAAGATGAGATGCAATCTGTTTTTATTAATACTGAAACAAATGGAGTAATTCTAAAATGTGATGCTATTGGATCTCTTGAGGCTTTAACAGAAATGCTACGTCGCCAACAAATTCCTATTTCAAAAGCTGACATAGGACCAGTAACTCGTCGAGATGTTCTAGAAGCTATGGCAATGAAGGAAAATGATAGACATTTGGGTGTAATTTTATCATTCAATGTGAAGGTTTTACAAGATGCTGAAACTGAAGCGGAAGATAATCATATTAGAGTTTTCACTGATAAAATAATCTACAGTTTAATTGATACATACACACAATGGGTCGAGGATGATAAAGCGGATGAAGAAAAATCTATTTTGGCTGAACTAACTCCAATATGCAAGTTTACTTTTCTGAAAGGCTTTGTTTTTAGAAATAACAACCCTGCAGTGTTTGGTATTAGAGTGGATGTAGGAAATCTACGTCAGAAAATTTCCTTCATGAACAAAGATGGGAAAAAAATTGGCGTTATACATCAACTCCAACATGATGGCAAAACCATCACTTCTGCTAAAGTTGGACAAGAGGTGGCGTGCTCTGTTCAAAACGTAACTATAGGAAGACAGATCGCTGAAGAAGATGTGTTCTACACATTGCCTTCTTCTTCTGATGCAAAGAAATTGCTAAATCGCTTTACGCAGAGATTAAGCTCTGAAGAAAGAAATACACTAAATGAGATTGTAGAGATTAAACGAAAAATCGATCCAATCTATGGCTATTGAATTATTTACAAGTCCAAAAGATACTGCATAGTAATTTCATCGTTTTCTTTTATTTCCATTAAATGAAATGTGGGAGACTTGATTTCTATTTTGAAATTATGTTTTTTTAGGTCTAATTTTTCACCAGAAATCTTTGAAATGATTTCATACACATCATTTTTTTTAATATTAACAGAGAAATTCCTTATAGCAAAACCATCAGTTATCGTTATCATTACAATCTCTTCCAACCAGTTATACAACAGATTTAGGAGGTTTCTACCTTTCACATTGATATTTTTTTCTTCAATTTGCTGAATGTTTTTCAAATCTATCATAGTTTCAACAACTGATTTTCCAGCTACCGAAAATGCTTCTTCTAAGGTTTTTGCCTTAACTTCTATAAATGCGTCAGTTGAATGTTCGAGATACCTGTAGCTCATACTTTTTTTATAAATTTCTGCTATTAATGAGTTAAAGTAAACAGCAAATCTTAAAGGTACTTTTTACGATTTTTTTTTGAATGGAACTACCACGTGGAATGAAGGACTTCGATACGGACGAAATGATAAAAATTGAGTTCGTTCGTCAAACATTTTTGGATACTGCAAAAACTTTTGGATTTGATTTGATTGAACCTTCACCGATTGAACTTTTATCCGTGCTAGAAGCAAAGAGTGGGCCATCCATTCGTGATGAGATATATCAATTCAAAGATAAGGGCGATAGGGAGGTAGCACTAAGATTTGATTTTACCGTTGGACTAACAAGATATGCTACATCACAAAAAAATCTGAAATTGCCTGCAAAATTTTCTTCATTTGGTGGTGTTTGGAGATACGATGAACCACAAAAAGGCAGATATCGATTCTTTCATCAATGGAACATTGAAACATTTGGTAACCTAAACACAGAACATGATGCAGAACTTATAGAATTTACATCTAGGTTTTTTGATAATCTCAAACTACAAAACATCAGTATTGATATCAATCATAGAAAACTAGTTGAATCGTATATCAACTATGTTTTTGAATCAAATGAAACCACCTTACTTCATGATATTTTCAGAGCTGTAGACAAGATTCAAAAAAAATCAAAAGACGAAATACTGCAAGAATACAAGAAAAAGGGATATTCTCTAGAAAAATTGGAGAAAATATTAGAGTTTTCAAATCTTAAGGGAACACCAGATGAAATTGAACAAAGCTTTGATGCTTCAATTGAAGGTGGTGGTTGGAGAGAATTATTAGATAGTTGGAATGAATTATGTAATCTGTATCGTTCACTAAAAAACAGAGGAGTGGATAACATCAGAATTAACTTCGGTATTGTAAGGGGTCTTGATTATTACACGGGTATAGTCTTTGAAGCGTTCGATAGCACTTCTGATTTGGGTGCGTTGGTAGGTGGTGGAAGGTATGACAGTCTACCAAATGCGTTTGGTCGTGATGATTTAGGGGCTACGGGAGTAGCGGGAGGTGTAGAAAGAATTATTCTACGCCTTGATGATCAAGGCATTTCTTCTATTCCACCCGCTGATACAATATCTGTACTCTACGTAAATGACGAATTAAAATCAGATGCAATTAATTGCGTCTCAAAACTACGAAAGCTTGGAATATCAACAAACATCGATTTAACTGCCAAATCATTAAAAAAACAGATGGAAATGTCAGCAAACTCAAAGTTTTGTGTTATATTCGCGCCCAAAGAATTTTCAGAGAAACAAGTTGTCTTAAGAAATATGGTGGATAGAACAGAAAAGCAAATTTCTTTAGACTACTTAGTTACAAGCCCAAAAGATGTTCTTAATTTGTAAACGCTCTTGTTAGCATCATAATTTCAGGGCCGTTTGTTAAGTTGCCAACCACAACAGCATTACTGTTTGCTAACATGCCAGAGGAAACAAATGGAATTCCTCCATTTATTGTTGCAGGTTCAAGGTTAACACCTAAAACATTTGAAAAGTTTTTAATGTCTTCCTCATCTGCCTCAGGATGAATAATACCTCCAAGATTGTTAGCCTCCATTACAGCGCCAACCTGATGAAATCCAGCAACCTTCTTTTGGATCACTTCGATATCTAAAACATCCTCAATTTCTTTGATGAATTCCTTTTCAATAATGGGAGAAATAACTCCGCCCTTATCATTAACGCAGATTAAATTTCCTAGGGCATTGTATTTCGTATCTAATATTTTTACATTCAAGTCAGTGCATTTTCGTAAATTTGCGATCTCATCTGGAGAAGATGTTTTAGGTAAAAGTATTCCATGATTGTTTAGAACCATTAGAATACCAAGTAATCTGGTGTTGGCAACAGGCGTCATAAGATATTCAGTTTGAAGATAGCGTGCTAAATTCTCAGCCTTAGTTTTGGCAAATCCATTTGGAATAAAAACAAATTTGTCATTTACACTGGTAAAAATTCCAATGTTTGGTCCGCTATAAACATCATATTTGATAATATCCAACAATCAAAAACCGTCATGAAACGATATGAACGTAAGGAAAAATGAAAAATGGTGTTATGACTAAAATTTTAAAATTTCCAGTTAGGAATAACTAAATTTGTCTAGATTTAAATAATATCTAAAAATATAATTCTTAATGCCAATTCAAGAGGACTTCTGTAAAGGAGACAAAAAGCCGATCGGAAAGATTGCACTGGATGACGGCGAAAATTTTCACTGGATTTGGCCATCTCAAGGGCTAGTTGAAGCATCAAAGGACGAAAAAGTTCTTGCTGACTATAAAAAGCACAAAGAGAAGATGGTACCTCTAGGTATAACAGGTACTATGGTGGCAAATGACTGGGATTCTTGTATTGCAGACGGAGCGTGTATTGAGGCTTGTCCTGTACAAATATTTCAATGGTACAGAACTGACAAGGATATTTCAGGTATTGATGCAGTGA
Source organism: Marine Group I thaumarchaeote (assembly GCA_013390765.1). Lineage (GTDB taxonomy): Archaea > Thermoproteota > Nitrososphaeria > Nitrososphaerales > Nitrosopumilaceae > Nitrosopelagicus. The sequence goes on from JACAST010000046.1 coordinate 6,420, forward strand.
AAGATAAGACACCATGGAAAGGTCTAGGTACTACTGAGAAAGAAGAGAGATTAGATTACACAGACAAGGCTGATGCAATTAGAGAACATGATTGTATCTGGTGTATGGCATGTGTATCAGTTTGTCCCCCACAAGCGGTATTAGTGGACCAAGGCTTACAGGAATTTCACGAAAAGGCTGCAGGAACTTACCAAAATCTAAGTTCTGGAGCAGCAAACCCACACTCACATCATGAAGTACCGAGCAAAGGAATTGTTTAGAAAGTAATTTCTAACGTTTTTTTTTCTTTAAAACAAATTTTAAACAGTCATAATAACTAATTTTTGCAGAGGTCGCTTAGCCTGGTAGAGCGCGGGCCTTGAGAGCCTGTGTGTGCAAGCACGCGGGGGTTCGAATCCCTCTCTCTGCGCTTGTTATTTCCCAAATTTTGTTAACTCTGCTAATAGTGCTGACAGCTGAA
>JACAST010000032.1 GCA_013390765.1 Marine Group I thaumarchaeote
TCTATTTTTTTTAAATCAGAGTCCATTCCAATCACTGAAAATCCCTTTGAACCTAATACAGATGCAAATGATAATCCAACCACTCCTAATCCAATAATTCCTACTTTCATAACACTCGTGCTTAGATACCAATTAAAAATAATACTAACAAAAAGTAGTTTTCAACCCAGCTTTATATGATGAAATAGTATCCAATTCAATGATTATTTCGTACGGTTTTATCGGTAATTCCTTATGGGATGGTTATTTTCTTATAATTTATTTTCAAATTTTTCTAAGAAAGTTAGTAATGTAGTTGCTCCATCATAAGGAAAAGATATGTATTTTTGTATAGATTTATTTGCATTTTTTATTATTGTGTTTCTAAATTCATCGTCATTAAACATTTGATAAAAAATCTTCTCAAATGATAAAATATCTGTTACAGCACAAGAATCATTTTTAAGTACAGTAGGTAATCCGGATTTATCAGTATTTACTGCAGTTGGAAATGTTCTCCAAACTGCTACAGATAAAACAGGCTTTCTCAATAAGTGAGCGTCTATGATAGCAGATGATACATCAATCACTATGAATAAAATACATTTTTTAATCAATTCGGCAATATTACCAGTTTTAATAATTTCAATTTCAGGATTTATTTTTCTTAAAATTTTAGAAGGATCATATTCTTCTGGAGACGGATGAAGTTTAACTATTAATTTCTTATTATGTGAAACAACTATCTCGGCTATTTTCTTTATAGTTTCAATATTTTTTTCTATAGTTTCGATAGTGAGATCAAATGTAACTGCTGTAGTTGGACCAGAAGTAGCCAATAATACATAACCCTCTTCACTATCAATAGAATTTAGATCTTTTAGATTATCAAAAATCGGTGTTCCAATTGTATGTATTTTTTCTTCCGGGATTCCTATGTGTCTAAAATAATCTTCGTTGACTTTACCCCATACGATTGCATGATCAGATTCAATTGGTACTACACCATGATAGACATTATGGTCATAGGCATCAACTGAATCATTTATGAGTCCGTGTTGAAGCAAAAATGTTGGAATTTTTTTTAATTTAGCTAATTGTAAGAGTATTTTTTCATTAGGACCCACTTCAGAGTGTAATAAAATAAAGGAGAAATGGAATTTATTCAGAAGTTCTTTTGTAAGTTGAATTTCTTTAATGAATTCTAGTGCTCGTTTTTTGAAATAAGTAATAAAATGAGATGAAAAGGGAGTCCAGAAAGAATTTCCGTTTATTGAAAAAAATGAATCAAAAAAATTAGCGTTTTTAAATATATTATTAATTTTTATTTCAATATTTTTTTTATCATTTTTAATGTTTTTTTTTATTTCACTATTCATCAAAGTATAATCATTTTCAACAATAACTCCAGACTTTTTAATCATGGAAAATGTTTTTGTGTTCCACATTGTAGGTTGTCTCCTATTAAAGAAAATAAAATTTAGTTTAAATTCTGGAATTTTAGAAAATAATGACTCATATGAAAGAGTATTAAATTCAGATATAAGAATATTTTTTTGAGTAAAATCAATATTTTTATTTGATAAAAATATTGAGGATTTTTCAGTGAGTTTTTTTAATTTTTTGAAAAAATTTTGAGAAATCTCTAATTCTGTGGAGTGATTTTTTATCCCAAGTTTAATTTTAATTTTTAATGAATCTAATGGAAAAAATAAACTATCATCATAAGAATCGTTAATCTTTTCAACTTTGACTGAAAAATGTTTCATTATTTCATATGTTAATCCTGAACAATGATAATTTTCATCAACACCAAATTTTCTTATAATGTTAAGACATTCAAGAAATCTTTTTGAATAATTAACTAAAATATTGATAAATTCAGCCTGAATTAAAGAACCTAGATTAACATTTTCGTATACAATATTTTCTTCAAGAGTTTCTTCTTTATACCAGTCAGACAGCAAATATGCATTTTTTTGTATATCTAAAAGTTCATTTTTTGAAAGAAATGTATCTGAAATTAAATGAGATACGGATTTTTTATTTAGGGCATCATGAGAATCAAAATCAAATGTAATAATTTGAGAATCTCTATTATTTGACCAATTTATTTCAGAGAAATTAATTTGTGAATCTAATAAGAAGATGTTTTTTGAAGGATTCATCAATTATCATTATTTTTCCATTTTTTCCAATCATAATCTTCAAAAATTGTATTTATCATTTCATTATCATTTGGTCGCCAAGCTAAATCAGCTAATGTCAAAACAAGAGATACATCATTACTTAGATTGATATGAGCAGATGCAACATTATTTGGTACATTAACTAAAACAGGTTTTTCATGACTCGATTCAATTTCAGTATAAGTACCGTCTTCATTTTGTATAATAAAAAGTACTTTTCCATAAATACAAACAAAATAACTATTTCTTTTTGTATGAGTGTGTGGACCTTTTATTTCTCCAGGGTTAACTGAGCTTACATAAACCATCTTAGGTTCATGTTTTATGATATTATCCCAATCTCGCCAAATAACAGTTAATGATCCATTAACATGTTGATCAACAGTATTTTTGGTTTCATGTTTTTCAAGATTTATAAATAAATCATCATTCATAAAGAAAAAATCTACTTTATGCCATTAAAAGTTTGTATTGAATTGTATTGTGTCCAAGATTTTATAAATCAAGAACATACTTTCTCAACTAGTTGTTAAACATAGATGATATAAAATCAATTGATTCACATAATATGTCTGAAGTTTATGACAGATGGCCTCAAATTGCTACTGATAATTTTTCAACAAATTTTTCAAAAGTTGATATAAAGAATATTGATCATGTAGTTTTTGCGGGCATGGGTGGTTCTGGTACTATTGGAGATGTTTTTGCTTCAATTCTTTCAAAAACAGACATCCATGTAACTGTAGTTAAAGGCTATCTATTACCCAAAACTGTGGATAACAATACATTAGTTGTATCAACAAGTATTTCAGGAAATACGTTAGAAACCATTTCAATTTTAAAAAATGTGGAAAAATCGAATGCGGAATTTGTAGCATTATCATCAGGAGGAATCATGGAAAAATTCTGTATGGATAAAAAGATAAAATATTACAAAATTAAGGAGGAACATTCACCTAGAGCATCATTTTTAGGATTCTTATATTCAACGCTTAATATTTTAGAACAAATTGTTCCTATTAAAAAAACAGATGTCAGTGAATCAATTCAATCATTATTTAATATACAAAGAATCATTTCTTCAAAAAATTTGAATAAAACAAACGAAGCACTTCAAATTGCAGAATGGATTAAAGAAATACCTATGGTGTATTATCCATGGGGTTTACAATCTGCTGCAAACAGATTCAAGAATTCAATGCAAGAAAATGCAAAAATGCATGTAATTACAGAAGATGTGATTGAAGCGTCTCATAATGGAATAGTTGCGTGGAATAAACCAAAAAATGTACAGCCTATTTTAATTCAGGGAAAAGATGACTATGTAAAAACAAAAGAAAGATGGAAAATTATTAAAGAACTTTTTCGTGAAAAAGGTATACCGTATAAAGAAATTTTTTCGCAAGAAGGAAGTATTTTGAATAAATTAGTTTGTCTGATTTATTTACTTGATTATGCAAGCATATACAACGCAATAATTTCTAAAACAGATCCAACACCTATAAAATCAATTGATTTTATAAAGAAAAGATTATAGAATCTAAATATTAGATATTTTTTTGAAAAGATTATTAATTTGCTTAATCTGATTTAATGAATTATCATTTAATAATTCTAAATTAGGAATTACACAATGTCCACCAATAAAACCGGGAAACATTTTTGGTCGGTTACTCAAAAATTTATGAATTTCATTTGAAAATGACCACATTTCATCATAATCAACTTTTTCTTTGTCAGCAATAATTTTACTTATTTGTGCAAAGTTAATTAGCCAACCATAATAGGAAGTATCACATACAATTTTTCCCAATTCCAAAGTGATTGGAGAAGACATTTGTTTAGTTTTTAGTCCAGATTTTTTCAAAAGTTTCACAAATTCTGTACACGCCAATTTTTTATTTGGAGCATTATTTTCAATAGCAAAAAATTTAATATATCTTCTCAAATCTTTTAACATTCGTTTATGCACTCCTCTAGTAGCACTGTAAATTACAGGAATCTGTAGTTTTCTCTGTATGTTAGATGTAGTAAGTGGTTTTATGGTGCTATGAATGACAATTCCTTGTGGATTAAATTTTTTTTCTAGTTTAATAATTTGTGAATTAAAATTTTTTGTATACGGAATACAAATATGAAGAAAACGAACAGGTAATAATTCATTTTTTTTAAGATTTTTAGGAATTAATTTAGGATTAATATCATATCCTTCAACAATAAAAGATTTGGAAAATAATTTGTGAAGTATAATTCCAATTTCACCTAATCCGATTACGATATCTTTTTTCAAATACAATAGAGGTTTTAATAACACATTAAAAAATAAATTTACTCATTTCTTAGTATAGCTTCAAAATACATATTATGAAAGATTTTCAAAAAAATGTATCAAAAAGAGTTAAAATGAAAGCGTTTGTTGTTGCCGAAATAGGTTCAAATTGGGAAGGAGATCCTAAAAAGGCTCAAAGTATAATTAAAGAATGTAAAAAAGCAGGTGCAGACGCAGTAAAATTCCAAATGTGGAGAGCCAAAGATCTTTATGAAAAATCTCATCCTAATTGGAAGAACATTGTTAAATCAGAATTAACATTTGAAAAAGCTAAACAGATAAAAAAAATTGCCGATAAAAATCATATTGAATTTTTTTGTAGTGTTTTTTATTCAGAGGGTGTTGATTTTCTTGAAAGTATTGGAGTAAAAAAATATAAGATTGCATCAAGAACATGTTTACAAAAAGATCCTTATTCATCAGAAACATTAAAGCGTTTATCATTAACTAAAAAATCAATTTTCATTAGTATGGGTATGGGGGGAAATAAAAAGAAGATTAGACAAATATTTAAAAAAAATAAACCTGTATTTTGTTATTGTATTTCAGAATATCCATTAGAATTTAAAAAAATAAAATGGAATCAAGCAGTAAAATATGATGGGTTCTCCGATCATACAGAAGGAATTGTTGCACCAATTTTGTATTGTATATTAAAAAAACAAAAAAAGATAAAATCAGTCTATATTGAAAAACATGTAAAATTAAAAAATTCCAAAGGTCCAGATGCAAGTACGTCTATTGATACAGAAGTTCTTCATGAAATGATTTCTTTTATTAGAACTATTGAAAAATAGAATTATATTTTTTATTTATCAAGTCGTCTAATTAGTTCAAACGCTTCAGCGGCATTAAAACCGGATACAGAACCCCACCTTCTTGCAACATGTTTAATATTTTCAGATGAACGTGGGTGAGGAAATTTTCTTATTTCGTTTACGAATAATTCCATAGCCTTAATTTTTTTCCCAAGATATTTTTCAATATTGATAAAATGATTTGGATTAAAATTATATGGATAGCCCCACTCTGTAGATGATAAAACTTCAAAAGATAGTATTTCTTTCACAGGAAAATTAGTAGGTCTACAAGCTACAAGTGTAGCATTGTAGACTACTTTATGATCCACATTTAAATCGCCATAATGATTTGTGTATATCCTATCTGGTTTGGCAGTTTTAATTTCTTTTTCTATAACTTTAACGACTTTTAGTAAATGTATTCCATCCATTTCATTATCTGGAAAATCAAAAAATTTGACATTTTTTACTTTAAGAAGTCTTGCAGACTTGTTTGCATCCTGTCGTAATTTTCCAATTTCTTGTTGCCAATCTTCTTGAATTTTTTTAGGAATGTTTTTTATTTCATATTCTGATTCCGAAAGTTCTCTTCTCCCAGTAATACCCGTAGCCATGTAAATTATTGACACAGTATCATGTTGAGAAGTATGTTTTGCAATTGTACCCCCCATTCCTAAAACTTCATCATCAGGATGCGCGGCAATTATTAAAATGTTCATGAAAAAAAAAGAATACCTTAGTTTATTAATGATTATGCAAAATTGTCTTTTTGTCTAATAATTCTGAATCTAAAAATATTTGTTTTAATGCATTCAAGATAATTTGTTAGAAAAAATTTATGAACAATCAGTACAAGATTTTATTAATCTGCAACTAAGGTTTTAGTTATGAAGATTTTAGTAACGGGTGGTCTAGGCTTTATTGGAAGTAATTTTATTTTAAAATTATTACACGATTCAGATGAATATCAGATAATTAATGTTGATGCAGAACTATATGGTTCAAATATCAAGAATGTTTCTAAGATCAAAGATTCATCAAATTATGAATTTGTTAAAGGAAATATTACAAATAAGCGATTAATGGAAGAACTTATTTCAAAATGTGATGCGGTGATAAATTTTGCAGCAGAATCTTTTGTTGACAGAAGTATAGCTGATCCAAATTCATTTTTGGTATCCAATATTCGCGGTACGTTTACAATTTTAGATATAATTACAAAGCAAAAAAAGCGTCTAGTACAAATTTCTACAGATGAGGTTTTTGGAAGTCTTAAATCAGGAACAGCCAATGAGAAATCTGCATTAAATCCATCCAGTCCATATGCTGCAACAAAAGCCGCTGCAGAGCTCTTGATTAATTCTTATTCAAAAACATACAATACAGATGTTATAATCACTAGATGTACAAATAATTATGGACCAAGACAATATCCTGAAAAATTGATACCTAAAACAATAATTTTAGCAAAACAAAATAAAAAAATTCCAATTTATGGAAAAGGAACAAATATCAGAGATTGGATTTATGTTGATGATCATTGTGATGGAGTTTTAACAGCATTTTTGAAAGGAAAATCAGGAGAATCGTATAATTTTTCGGGAAATAATGAAATTAATAATTTTGTAATTGTAAAGAAAATTTTAGAGTTAATAAATAAATCAGAAGATCTTATTGAGTTTGTTGAAGACAGACCTGGTCATGATTTTAGATATAGTATGAGCTCAGAAAAGATTTCAAAAGAATTAGGATGGAAACCAAAAGTTAATTTTGAAAAAGGCATACAGGACACAATAAAATGGTATTTAGATCATGAAGATCATTGGAAAGATTCTCCGTCGAGTATATTTAATCCAACACCATGGAAAAATTCGAAAAAAATATGAAAGCTATAGTGTTACATGGAGGTCATGGTACTAGATTAAGACCGTTAACACACACTGGACCTAAACAATTACTTCCTATTGCTAACAAACCTATGTCACAATATTGTATAGAATCTATTAAAGAAACAGGAATTAATGAAATTGCAATAATTGTTGGTGGTACAGGTTCCAGCAAAGTAAGAGAGTATTATGGCTCAGGTGAGAAATTTGGTGTTAGTTTTACATACATTGAACAAGACAAACCAAAAGGTATTGCACATGCAATAAGATTATGTAAAGAATTTGTAAATAATGAAAAATTTTTAGTGTTTTTAGGAGATAATATTGTTCAAAGATCTATTGCAGATTTTACATCAAATTTTAAAAAATCAGAATTTGATGCTACAATATTACTTTGTGAAGTAGATAATCCATCAAGATTTGGGATCGCTGCAATAGAGAATAACAAGATAACAAAGATTTTAGAAAAGCCAAAAGACCCACCTTCAAACCTTGCAGTAACAGGAATCTACTTTCTAACTCCAATAATTTTTGATGTGATTGATAATCTAAAACCATCAGGACGAAATGAGTTAGAAATTACAGATGCGTTAGACATTTTATTAGAAAAAAATCATAACATAAGTTTTGAAATGATTACAGATTATTGGAAAGATACTGGAACGCCTGAAGATATTTTGAATGCAAATAGACAAGTGTTAGAGCATATTTGTAATCAGACGTGTATTGTTGATGAATCAAGTATCACTTTATCCAATTCCAATTGGATAACACCATCCATAATTGGTAAAAATTGTAAGATTGACAAATCTGCTCGGATTGGTCCTAATGCAAGCATAGGTGATAATACAATAATATCATCTGATGTTGTTATAGAAAATTCCATAATAATGTCTGATTGTAAAATACATGGTGGTTTAAACATCAGAGATAGCATCATCTCAGCAAATTGTCATCTACATGGTAATAATAAAGATAAAACTAAGAAAATTTTCTTGCTTGGGGAAGGGACGAAAATTACTTTGTAAGAAAAATTTTTGATTAGTAACAGTAAATATCCAAGCGAAAAATATTTGAAATATGAGTGAAAACCTGCTAGTTAGCGTAATAGTCTTGAACTATAATGCAGGAGAATTATTACTAAATTGTATAGAGTCTATCAAAAAATCAACATACAAAAACTTGGAGATTATTGTAGTTGATAATATTTCAACTGATAAAAGTCAGAAAATATGCAAAGAAAAATATCCAGACATAAAATTGATTCAAAACGATGAAAATTTTGGATATTGTGAAGGGAATAATATTGGAATAAGAAAAGCAAAAGGAGATTTTATTATGATTCTTAATCCAGATACAATTGTTGAGCCCAATTCTATTAGAGAGTTAATTTTTGCTCATGAGAAATTGGGTGAAGGATTGTATCAACCAAAAATTCTTTCATTGAACGAAAAACAAGTTTTACAGAGCACAGGAAATATGATACATGTTTTTGGATTTGGTTTTGCAAAAGACAAAGGCAGAAAAGATGAAGAGGTTGATGAAGAAATAAAAAAGATTGGTTATGCATCAGGAACATGTTTGTTTACTTCAAGAAGTGTTTTTGAGAACGTTGGACTTCTGGATTCTTTTCTATTTCTGTATCATGATGATTTAGATTTGGGGTGGAGAGCGTCACAAATTGGAATAAATTCATACTATGTCCCAAAATCAAAAATTTATCATGTTGAAAGTTATTCCTTAAAATGGTCTGCAAAAAAATTCTATTGGTTAGAAAGGAATAGAAAATATTGTCTTTTAACGCATTATTCTAAAAATACATACGCAAAAATGTACTCTTCGTTGTGTCTAGTAGATCTTTTTGTTTGGTTTTTTTACATATCAAAGGGATTTCTAGGTGCAAAAATTAAAGCAGAGTTAGATATTAGAAGAAATAAAAAATTTATTGAAACAAAATATAAAGAATTAGAAGAGAAAAAAATAATTTCTGATGAAAGACTAATTCAAGAGTTTCCTGATGAGATTATTGTACCAACAAATGTTTCGGGTAATTTTATGAATAAATCATTCAATTCAATTTTATCAAAATTAAGCAAAAAAGTAAAAAAGAAAATTATTTAATTCTCACTGAGATAACTACTGCAATAGCAAAATCATTTGCATGAGAAAGTGAAGCAATGAAATTATATTTTTCTTTAGATTTCTTTATTTTTACTATAGGTTTTGATTTTAAATGAGATGTTTCAATTTCAGAAAATCCAATTTTTCTATCAATAGATTTGATCAATGCCTCTTTGAGTGCAAATTTACCCGCAAATCTTTCATAAGGATTTTTGAATTTTAAGCAATATCTAATTTCGTCTTTTGAAAAAATTAGTTTATAAAAACTTTCATTTGTTTTAAAAGGTTTTTTTTTAAATTTTTGTATACTGGTGATATCAATGCCTATACCAAATTTTTCAATCATCTCTAACAATCACACGTCCTA
>JACAST010000008.1 GCA_013390765.1 Marine Group I thaumarchaeote
CACAAGGCATTGGAATATCTGAAACTGTAGCAGGAATAACCATAGTTGCCATAGGGACATCACTTCCAGAACTTATCACGTCAATAACTGCAATAAAGAAAGGTCATACTGACATAGGAATTGGAACAATTGTTGGAAGCAATATTTACAACATCCTTATGATTATGGGCGTTGCTTCGATGATAACCGGCATAGCTGTTGTGCCTGGCATGTTCACTGATTATTTGGTAATGATTGGCTTTGCTATTGTCCTAATTGCATTCTTAAGATCCGGTATAATTCCCAGACCTGCTGGAATTGGATTGGCAATTGCATATGCAGTGTATCTTGGGTACACTTTGTTGTCGTAAAAAAATTATCGAGGGTTTTCGTATCTGAATTTTTTAATTTTGATCAAATCAAAATAAGAACCAAACTTTGAATCATCTGCATTGTCCAAATCCCCGTCGTTTGGTTCGTTTTCAAACGTCCTGAGAATTTTGTATGTGGTATTTCTTTCCGCGGGAATCCTGCCAACATCTCTGACAAGGCGTCTGATTTGCTTTGGCTTCAACAGTTGGCCATGCTGTGAGCCTGCAGCAGTTGAGATGCTTTCATTGATCAGTGTTCCTCCAAAGTCGTTTGCGCCACAATTCAGTAGTCGCTGTGACATTTTTTCACCAGTTTTTACCCATGACATCTGTATGTTGTCGATGCAGTTGTTCAACATGATTCTGGAAACCGCATGTGTCAGCATTATATCGTCTGAATCAGCACCAGGTTGAATTCCCTTGTGCAAGCCATGTTTGTACATGGGCGCCTCTGTATGTATGAAATTGAGCGGCACAAATTCGGTAAATCCTCCGGTCTCCTTCTGTATTTTGCGAATGATCCCAATGTGGTTGGCACGATCTACATAGCTTTCCACGTGACCATACATCATGGTTGACGTTGACCTTAACCCAATCCTATGAGCAGTTTTGATAACCTTAATCCAGTCCTTAACAGAAATCCTGCCCGGCGAAATTTTATCACGCATGCCTTGATCTAAAATTTCAGCTGATGTTCCAGGAATCGTATCCACGCCTGCATTTTTTAATCTTACAAGATAATCTCTTATGGTAATACCATTTCGTGTTGCTCCATACAAAATCTCTTCAGGTGAAAATCCATGAATGTGCATCTTTGGAATTTCTTTCTTTATCTCACGACAAATTTTTTCATATAGTTCTCCATCCATGTCAGGTGGGAGACCAGCTTGTATGCAAACTTCCGTCGCACCTAATTCATGTGCCTCCTTGGCTCTCCTAACTATTTCTTCTATTGGGAGGAGATAACCTTCTTCTTCCCTGAAATCTCTGCTGAATGCACAAAAGCCACATTGCTTTATACAGACATTTGTAAAATTGATGTTTCTGTTTACAACATATGTTACAATATCTCCCACTCTTCTTTTTCTAAGTTCGTCAGCGACGGAGCAAACAAGTTCAAGTTCAATTCCTTTTGCGGAAAATAACATTACAGAATCTTTTATGTCAATTTCCTTTTCTGATAATGCGTCGTTTAGTATTCCAGCAATGATTGAATCAGCGTGTTTAAGTTTTGAATCCAAATTTGTAGTTTGTAAAGTCATCTCCAAAATTCCCTCCTAACATAGTTTTCATCATCGGAAAGTTTTTCAATTTTTTCTTTTAGATTAGGATTAATCATCTTGATGAACTTTGGATATACTGGAAACCGTGCCTTTAATTCAAAACTCTGTTCAGCGCATTTATTTTCCAAGGTGTTAATTTGTGGCCAAGCGAATTCCGGGTTAACATAATCTACAGTTATAGGCGAAATTCCTCCCCAATCATTTATTCCAACGTCAAGAAAGTCATTGTAGTTAGTAGGTGAGAGGTTTGGCGGAATTTGAATATTCATTTCAGGCAAAATTATTCTTGCCATGGCTACTATTCTCTTAAAATATTGTTGAGGTGTAGATGGATGATCTTTCATCCTTGTATCCTGTTTGGGTTCAAAGTTTTGTAAAATTATCTCTTGAATGTTTTCAAATTGTTCATGAAGTTTTTTGATTGTAAAAAGAGAATCAATTATTTCCAGTTCATTCTCTCCTATTCCAACCAAAATTCCCGTGGTCATTGGTATTTTTAATTCGCCCGCATTTTTTAAAATCTGAATTCTAGCTTTTGGATCCTTGCTAGGTGCACCATGATGCGGCATTCCTTTTTCTAAAAGTCTGTGACTAGAGTTTTCTAACATCAGTCCCATACTGACATTTGTTTTTTTCAGTTCACTCATCTCAGACTTGTTAAGATTTCCAGCATTTGTATGCGGAAACAATCCTTCGTCTAATAGTAATTCGGAGCAATGAGCCAAATATTCACCAGTGGATGAAAAGCCATTTTTTCTAAGCCATTTTGATGCTTCATCATATTTTTGCTCTGGACTTTCACCAGTAACAAGCAGTGCTTCTACGCACCTGAGTTTTACCGCTGATTTTGCTAGATTTTTCACGTCATCAATATTCATCATTGAAAGCTTTGATTCGCCAATTTCAGCCTTGTATGTGCAGTAAGAACATGTATCCCTGCAAAGATTTACGATGTTGAAGAACACCTTTTTAGAAAAAGAGACAATTTTTCCCTTGTGACTGTCACGAAGATTACTAGCAACTTTGAAAATTTTTTCTGAATTATATTTTGAATATGAAAATACTTCGTACGCATCATCTTTTGTGATTTCCTTCCCATCCAAAACTTTGTTCAAAGGCTCAAAATCAAATTCTAATCTACTCAACAAGAGAGATGCTTGAATTCAAGTATTTATTTTTGATTTTTAATTATAGATCTGGTCTTTCAACTAATTTTAAAGTTAGATCCATAAAATCTCCATCCCTTAGAATTCCCAAAACCATCTCATCACCAACAGATTTCTCACGTTGTAAGTGAATTAGTATATCGCTAATTTTTCTTACTTCTTTGCCATCCACTGAAATTATAATATCACCATCTACGGGGTACTCTTTACCATCAATTACTTTTGTTTGTGACATTCCTTTCAATCCGGCTTTATCTGCAGGACTACCATCTACAACTGACATGACCAAAAACCCCTTCGCCTGTTTGAGATCTAACACTTTAGCAAGAACTGGATCAATATCCTGACCTACAATGCCAATCCATGGGTGAGGATATTTTCCTTCTTTTATTAGAGTAGGCACTATTTTTGAGACAGTATTGGATGGAACAGCAAATCCAATTCCACTAAATTCCCCAGTTATAGACTGGATTGCTGTGTTGATTCCTATTACTTGCCCCCTCATATTCAATAATGGTCCACCTGAATTCCCTGGATTTATAGCTGCATCAGTTTGAATAACATCTGGAATTGAAAACCCTGAGTTTTGAGAAGGCAATAATCTACCAATTTGACTTACAATTCCAGAAGTCATTGAACCTGAAAGCCCAAATGGATTTCCGATTGCAGCTACCTGTTCACCAACCTGAAGTAGTGATGAATCACCAATTTCTAATGGATGTAATAAACGTGGTTTTTCACTAACTTTAATGACTGCTATATCAGTAAACTTGTCTTTTCCTATTATTTCAGCATTATATTGACTACCATCCAAAAATGTTACCGTTGCTTTGTTAGCACCATCTACAACATGTGCGTTTGTAATAATATGACCAAGATTATCATAAACGAAACCAGAACCCACACCACCAGTATCTCCTTGCGAACTAATTCTTTCAACCTTAATTTTCACAACACCCTCTTCAGATTTTTCAAATAATTCTATCAGAGTTAGATTCTTTTTTGCAAAAAAAGATGTTTCATCTCCCAATATTGTTGCAATATGTCCATTTGAAAAAATTAGATCAGGCATTGCTGTTTCTTGAGAAGGAATGAAAACAAATGCGAAAAGCAAGATGACCACAGTAGCACCCATCAACCCTCCAACAACAAATCCAGATTTTGCCAAGTGCTTACAACGTCTAATTTTTTATCTATAAATCATTCTACAGATTAATGGATTTTTGAATTTGACCCTTCATATTGTATGTTCTACCCCTCCATGATACTGCTGTTTTACTTTTTGCTTGAATTAAACCAGCCAAAAAACCACAAACAACAATAAAGCTCCCAACTGGCGCAAATAGCGAGTATTTTATTTTCAGATCAAGCCCCCTCGTTGCATCTAATATTCCTCCGATGTACACAAGTATAGAGGCAATTAATGATATTACAAAAAGCATCAAGAATGAATCAGTACTATTGAAAAAAATTATCGAGTATCCCAATATCGGGAACGCCATAAATAATAAAAATAAAACTCCAAAAAAACTTGCTACAGCAATTTTTGTATTTTGGAGAGATAGTGATATCATAAGTCTCTTAAGCGCATTCCATAAGGTGTTGATGTCTCTTGCCCATACAGCATCCAAAAGATGTTCACCCCTAACCATGCGCATTTTAAAGTCAGATTCTTTGACTTTTTTTCCAAGTGCACCATCTTCAACAAGCTCGCCTTTCACACCTTCATGTGTTCCAACTGAATCATAAGTAGATTTTTTGATGATGAAAAAACTTCCAAAGAAATATCCAGTGCCTTTTGATGCGTCATTCACTCGTAATGCAGAAAATCTTGTATGTAAAAATGTGGAAATCATCGGCAACGTTATTTTTGTTATTTTATCTAAACATAGCATTCTTGGAATAACTGTTAACGCATCCAGCTCTAGCGATAACAAGTGGGATACGGCAAGAGAAATCACAGAACCTGTGTGTGTGGTATCTGCATCAGTAAATAACAATAAATCGCCTGAAGCCTTCTTGTATCCTTCAATACATGCCCAGTTTTTTCCTATCCATCCATCTGGTTTTGGTTTCGCATCTACAGAAATAACTTTGGGAAATTTTTTCGAATATTTTTTTATTATATTTCCGGTTGAATCTTTCGATGAGTCATTAATTGCTATAATCTCATAGTTATCGTAATCCTGATTTAAGAGGGAATTAAGACATTTCTCAATAAATTTTTCTTCATTTCGTGCAGGCAAAATTATTGATACCTTTGGTTTAGAACATTCCTTTTTTTCGAATTTATCCAAGAACGGTGATTCGTTGAACGTCCTTAACATGGATTTTATTAAAACAATCCATGTTGCTGAAACTCCGATTAAAATTGCAACAAGTATGTAATTGAAAATATCTAGCACTATGTTTATCAATTATGAACTCTCAGCCTTTTGTTTTATTGATTCTAGAGCTTGCTCCGTTCCACTACGTATATGCTTCTTAATGATACCAGTAAACATGCCAGCTAATCCTGACATTTTAACATCCCAATTAGCCTCAAGTGAAGAACCACAATCCTTAGGTTTGAGACTTAATGTTTTTGAACCTTTGATTATTCCATCAGTAAATTCAGCGTGGATTTTTTCTTTTGGCTGCATAGTGATTTTTTGCATACACTTAGAATCTCTAAATGCAATAACTATCTCTCTTGTTATTACATTACCATCTCTAGAAACGAGCCTTGTTTCTTTAGTGCCCTTCCAAAATTTCGGCTCGCTATCAAGATCTGAAATTATGTTCCAAACTGTGTCCACTGAAGCGTTAATATCAATAGATGTGTATATGATTGCCATATAGACATGATTTTTTTTAAAAATATTAGTCTTCATTCCGTAATTAATTTTAAACCGTAATTTGGAGAGTGACTATGTCTGTTAGATATGATGACTTTAAGAAATTAGATTTGCGAGTTGCAAACATACTCAAAATAGAAAGGATTCCTGGCAAAACAAAAATCGTCAAAGGAGAGATAGATCTTGGAGATGAAACCCGAGATGTTATTATAGGCGGTGCAGAATTTTATGAACCTGAAGACTTGATTGGTAAAACTGTGATAGTCGTTGCTAATTTGGAATCAAAAAAAATGGGTGGGGTAGAATCTAATGCCATGCTTTTAGCAGCTGATATCAACGACAAACCATTTTGGTTAACCGTTGATTCTCAAGTACCGCCTGGAACAAAAATAAAGTAATTTTGTTATATATAGAATTTAAACATCTTACTCGTACTGCATTAATTTTTTTTCTTCAAGTAATGAATGAAGATTGTTAACAGATCTATAAACATCAGGTTCTTTTTTTGCGCCCGTACAAACTAGTTTTCCGGATGAAAACAAAAGAATTACAGTTTTAGGATCAACCATTCTATGTATAAGACCGGGAAATTGCTCAGGCTCATACATACTTCGTGGAAGTGTTCTTGCTGCTTGCTCTAGATGTATTCTTCCTCCTAAATTAATTGAGGCTACAATATTCTGAATAGTTACAACTGCATCTTTTTTTACTTTAATTCCTCCCTTGCGCAGTTGTTGAACAACTAGCTTTACAGCTTTACGAGACATTGTTTCAGACTTGGCACCAGTACATACCATCTTACCCGATGAAAAAATTAGAGTAGCTGTCTTTGGTGATTTGATTCGAAAAACTAAACCTGGAAATTGATCAGGATGATACTCTACATCTGCAAATTTACGTGTTATTTCGTTAAGATCCATTCTTTGGTCTACTGATGCTGAGGCTACTACATTTTCAATACTTACAATAGGTTTCGTCTGAGGCAATTAGATGCTTTGTAATTGTCCATAATAAAAACAATCACCAACTGCCTAGTCTTCAATAGTAGACTTTTGTTGTCGAATGGTTTAATTTGTTATAGAGTTCGCTTTGCTTTATGGATTTTAGTAATTTAGATATACTTGACGAGTTTTTTGGCACGGGTGGCGATTCAAACCCGTTTATGATGCTCATTTGGTTCCTTCCCATAATTCTTTTTGTGTTCTATGGTCAACGAATACAACTAATAATCACTTCGAGAGAAATTAAAAAAAAAATGTCAGAGCTGGAACAATTTAGAAATGATTCTAGAAATGAATTAATTAATTATATTAAACAAAAACTATCTCCTAACGGTGATCCAACTGAAAAACTTGACAGATTCTTTGATTACTTTACAATCATGCCAGTGGATATTGATCCAAACGGAATAATTCCTAAAATTCATCATCTTGTGCGTTCAAGAGAGGATACTACAAGAAAGCAAGTCAAGTCAATGTTCTCTGAAATTAATACATTAGAGATTACTAAAGTTCAAAATCTTTTGGAAATAGTCACAACTTTACAACTTTTACACAAAATTGTGAGACATCTATTTTTGACTGCAAAAAAACAAAACAACTATCCTCTAATACTGCCATTGCAGATGATGCTTCCATTTATCATGGAGCAGGCTGAGGCTCTTAAAGACGCTATACCGGCATTTAAGCAGGGACAACCAATTGGTGATGGAATTGGCTCACTTGTAGTTGGTGAAATGATGCTTGATACTAAAAAACAAAAAGCTGAATTTGAAACTGTTTACAGCGAGTCAGAATTTGATGGCAGAAAATTAATTCTGCTCAAGGCTGAGGGTCCATATGCTACTGTAGGCAGACCAGGCGAAGCTACTGAATCACTCGTTCAAAAACACAAACCTGATGTTATAATCATGATTGATGCTGCGCTAAAACTAGAAGGAGAGGATACAGGAAGTATTGCACAAGGGTTTGGTGCTGCAATAGGTGGAATTGGAACTGATAGATTTAAGATCGAGGCAATAGCTACAAAATATGATATTCCAATATTTGCAATTGTAGTTAGACAGTCTGTTAAAGATGCAATCACACTTATGAAGAAAGAAATTTCTGATCAGACTGAAAATATCAAAAGTCAAGTTTATGAAATGATAACTGATAATTCAAATCCTGATCAAACCGTACTCGTTATAGGTGTTGGAAACACTCTGGGGGTTGCTCAGTAATGTTTGATAAAAATGAAATTATAACTGCATATACTTTACAACAGTGTAATTCTTGCAAAGAACAATCAAAACAAAAATTTTCTGAGGGTGATTATGTTTTCAAAGAAATTTCAAAATGTTCCTCATGTGATGGACAAGTAATAATTACAAAAATTTTTGGAGAATCTCTTACCCAATAGTGGTTATTGTGACACCAGTTTGAGTTGGAATAAATGTATGCTCTGCCTGTGCAACTGTTTTACCATTGGCTTCAACAAGAATTGCATATGCTTTGACTACTTTCTTTTTAATCAAAAAATCTAACATTTTTCTGGCTTCCTTTTCTTCCCATTCCTTTACAATCCACCTTAATGCAAATGGCAGCATGTTAAAGTTATTCCAGATATATTCTAGTAATTTATCAGCCTCGTCGTCTTTAGTTTTTTTTCTTGAAACCAGAGCATAGATATTTTTAATTTTACCATTACGAACAAATCCCAGAGCATTTTTAGTAGTAACAAACGGTTCACATGCAAATGCCTCATTTTCTGAAAAAGAAAATGAGCCAATTGTCCACATGTTTGGAACTGTTTTTCCTGCATGAATTGTATATTGGTCAAGTGAATGACCGCTTAGATTAGCAATCGGTTTAAACCCCATATCCATTATAGTATTTTGAATTTTCCTTCCAACATCTTTTGACTTTACGCCAACCTTGATCATTGACATTGCGGCCTGTAAGGCATTTTCTGCTGCCTGAACTAGCGAATCATACTGTGGATCATAATTTACTGTTACAGCAGTATCAGCTATATACCCATTAACCTGAGCACCAAGATCAATTTTTACTAAATCAGCGTCTGACACTGTTTTGGGATCGTTTGGCTCAGCAGTGTAATGAGCTGCAACTTCATTCAAACTAGTATTTACAGGAAATGCACATTTTGCACCTCGTTTGATAATTTCGGATTCTACATATTCACAAATTTCTGCTAGAGTACTACCAACCCAGTTTTTCTTCCTAACGTTTTCTCTTACTTCTCCTGCAATTTTTCCTGCTTTTAGGTAGTCTTCAATCTGCAATACACTAATTGATTTTGTATGTTATTAAAATCATAATACAAACCCTTCCATCTTTGCCCAAGATATTGGAAACTAGAAATAGGTGGTTCTATCGAATTAGCTCTTGGAGCATTGAATTTTGTTGGTACCGCGCGTTTTTTAGCATGAATTTTAAAAATCTAATTTCCGATTTAATTAATTTGACTTCAATTTTAACTAAATCCTTTCTAACTTGATTAGAGTTTTTCTCTTGCATTGGAAAACAGAAGTTCATAAAATACAAAAAATAGTTTAGTTTTGAATATAGGACTTAATTATTGTAATTTTCTGACACTTTAAATGGAGAACTGAACAGACTGAGAATTAACAACATTATACTATTTGATTGGAATCATAATCTATCATGCTTAAATTTGGGAATAAAATTTTGTTTGACATGGGAACGTAGTCTAGCTTGGTATGATTCGGGTTTTGGGTACCTGAGGTCGCAGGTTCGAATCCTGCCGTTCCCACCATTTTTTCAAGATTATATTAAATAATTCAATAATACCTTAGAATAGAATATTAACAATTCTTATCAAATTTTGACTGTTGTTTCTCAAAGTTCTCATGTTAAAGCAGGATGATCCTAGAAAATGTAGTGCGGCAAAATTAGTTAAATTTGGGCTAGCAAAATCTGTTAAACGAACTGCTTCACGTACACTAATTTTAAACCCATTTTCAAAAAAAACATTATTGAAATCAGACAAAAAGCTTGTTCATTCTATTACAGGAATTGATTGCTCGTGGAATTTTGCTATTCCAACATTTCAAAAACCATTTACTGGTATCTCAAGAAAACTTCCACCATTATTAGCGGGAAACCCAATCAATTATGCCAAATTAAATAAATTGACTACTGTAGAAGCATTGGCTGCCGCTGTGTACATTTTGGGAGATTCTGATTTAACGCAGACACTTCTTAAAAAATTCAAATGGGGTGATACTTTTTTTGCATTAAATAAAAACCTCCTGCAGGACTACTCAAAGGCTCAGTCCGAGTCTGAGATTCTTGAAATTTGTCATGAATATGGGCTTCGTAACTCCTAGTTTGTGTGATGTTGATCAATTTTACTAATAATTACAGATTTATTCAAGTATAATCTCAGACCGTTCGATATGAGCGTCAAAGCCAACTCAAGTGGGCTTGTTCGAAGCCTTTCCCTTTCACAGGCAATAATGATTGGTGTTGCCTCAATGATTGGCGGGGCTATCTTCGTGCTAGTAGGACCTGGCATATCTGCTGCAGGTCCTGCTTTGATAATTGCATTTCTTCTTAATGGTATCATTACTCTCTTTACTGCATTAACTTATGCTGAACTAGGATCTGCCTTACCCGCAACTGGTGGAGGATATAAGTGGGTAAGGGAGGGGCTTCCCAGACCGAATTCATATCTAAGTGGTTGGATGGCATGGTTTGCACATACTATCGCAGGCAGTCTATACGCTGTTGCATTTGGAACATTTTTTGGACATTTGTTAAAGTCTGCCGAAATAATTGACGATACATTTGGAATTCCCCTTGAAAAGTTGTTTGCGGTAATTGCAATTGTCATATTTGCTTTTGTAAACATTAGAGGCTCTTCACATACAGGAAAAGTAGGCAGCGCAATCACTTTTACACAATTAGGAATCATTGCTGCTTTGGTCATAGCTGCTCTTGTAGCCATGACGTTTACGAATCCAAACTGGCCAACTAATTTTCGAGATTTCTTTCCTAACGGCACATCTGGTCTTATCTTGGCAATGGGTATTACATTCATAGCATTTGAGGGATATGAAATTATTGCACAGGCAGGAGATGAGATTAAAAAACCGAAGAAGAACATTCCGAAAGCGATTCTTGTCTCCTTGGGAATAGTAGTTTCTATCTACGTTCTTTTTGCTTTTGTATTTATTGGCGGACTTGATCCTTCGCAGATAGGACAGCCTGCATGGGAGTTTATTGGAGGTTATGGAGAGCTTGGAATAATTGAAGCTGCTGAATACTATCTTCCATTTGGCGCACTAATTGTACTGGCAGGTGGGTTTGTGTCAACATTGGCTGCATTAAACGCAACAACATTTGCTGCAAGTCGTGTCTCCTTTGCTATGGGAAGAAACCATGATTTACCTCCAATGTTTGGTAGATTACATCAGAAATATCGAACACCTTTTGTCTCTACAATATGTTCTGCCATAGTTATGATAGTACTGGCAATGTCCTTTGATCTAACAATGATTGCGCTTGCCGCAACTGTTATGTTTTTGTTTTTGTTTGCGCAGGTTAACGTCGCTTGTATTACAATTCGAAGAATGGCCAAAGAAAAAAAATTAGTGTATGGTTTTAAAACTCCATTTTTTCCTGCAATTCCAATAATTGGTTTTGCCGTTGTTTCTATCCTTGCCGTTTACTTGTTGTTTTCCCAACCACTAAGCTGGGTAATTGCTCTTGTTTGGATAGGAGCAGGTTTTTTGATTTACAGATTGTATACGTCAAAAAGAGAGAAACATGCCATTGCTCCCCTTGTATTCAACCAGGAACCTGCAGAAAGAAAGGAATACAGGATTTTAGTAGTATTTTCTAAGAATAAAGCCACTAAATTTGCTAAGATTGCAGCCGCAATAGCTGATCAAAAAGATGGCGAAATATCTTTTCTTAGTGTTATAACCGTTCCAAAACAAACCCCGTTAGCTTTTGCAAACAAAGCTGGCGAGACTGGAATTGGTGTATTTGATGAACTCAAGAAATCAATTTCTCATTCAATACGACATAGATATCTTGTCAGACTTTCCCATGATCCTACTGAGGCCATATTAGCTACGGCTGAAGAGGGGGGAATTAATACTATGATTATAGATTTCTCCTTTTTACGGAATAATAGAAAATTATTATCACTATCTACTTGCGATATAATTGGAGTAATTACAGGAAAAGACTTTGATAAGGATATGTCAAATCTCATTGTTTCGTATGATAAAGGGCGTCACTCAAACCTTGGACTTGAGCTTGCACATGCAATTTCAAAGGATTATAAAAGCAAAATCAGAGTTGTTCGTGGCATAACACAGTCTCCAGCAGTTGAAGTGGAAATTGTAAACAAAATTAATGAGGTTATGTTTGATCTAGACCTCAAAAAAATACAATTTGAAAAGGTTTACCCAAAAACAAAAAACATGTTGGTATCATCTGAACTGCTGAAAAACTTTAACAAAGTTAAAACAGGCGTTCTTATTTTGGGTGCTGGAAACCAAGCTGATACAGCATTTAGTCCAAAAACACTGGAACTGGCGGATAAATCAAAAAAGACAGTCTTCATAGTACGTAATCACGTGTTCTCAGAATTTCATACCAGATCATTTTGGAATATATTATTGCAAATAATCAAACAAAATAAGTTACTTTATCGTATTTACATCGAGATTTTAGCATCAATATACCTCATAAAATCCAAACAAAAGCTTGGAAGATACGATGAAGAGTATTTTGACTCAAAATACTAGCAATATTGAAATTACTGAACTAAACTAACCTAACCAAGTGTGAGCTGGTGGACGACACGCTGCTACGGCAGAGGAAACTCCTCCCTTCATACAGGAAGTGTGATCTGTAGATGGATAGTCAGAGATGGCTGGCAACAGAACAGAAAAAAATCCCATCTGGAGTGTACAATGATGGTACTGCCTGAGGTTTCCAGAGACGGAATGAAAATCTGTCCCGCACGAAGCAAGGCCAAAACGAACCGTATGTTCCTGTACTAGGTTCAGGTAGGCCGCAAAGCGAAATATCGTTAAAACAGAAGGAGGGTTACGGCTAGCACACACTTATTTTTCTGGCTTGAAGCCTTTTGGCATGGCACCGCGCTTACTTGATGGTTTGTCTTCAGATTTTTCTTCAACTTGCGGTTTTTCTTCATCATAGTAACTTCTGTGTTGATTATAATCTTCCAAACCTGTTACTTGTGCTTCTCCTCTAACAGTCTGGTATCCTCTGGAGCTTGCACTTGTCTGTACACTAGTGAGTTGGGTTGGGTCAATACCGATTTGTTGCAAATTCTTTCCTTCTTTCCTTAGTTTTCTTTGACTTATGATAAATATAGCAACACCACCCATAGCCGCCATGCCAGCCATGCCATAGAGAATGAAGGCTGGAAATTCTCCAGCTGATGTTGATGCATATCCCTCAGGTGCAGTCGGGGTAACACCAAAAATTTCTGAATCTCCTAAAACATCTCTGTTTGCAAATCCAATTATGTCTATACTTGCATTACCAGATGACTCAAAACTTGTTACTAGATATTGTTTATCAGAATCAAATACAGCTTGGTGGATTTGTTCCCTTATCAATCCCTCTCGAATACTGCTTTCTCCCATAGTAAAGGACGAAATTACAGTACCTGTCTCAAATCCATATTGTTTAGCATCTACACCTATTCCAGTTGGATCAAACAAAAAGTGCCAGTTTCCAATTGGCTGTGCTTTTATTTCATCTCCGTCCATTAGTCTGGTAGAAAGAAGTTCTGCAGCATTACTTGCCTTAAGTGACAAAGCCAACGATGGCGTAAACTTTTCAAAAGATGATATTGGCAAGTTGATTTCAACGTCACCATATGTCGGTGTGTTTATTACAACAGGTCCGAGAACTCCAAACCCTCTCCAGTCTACATCTAACAAAGTTGGATCGTTTCCTGAACCATGTTTAATCACAATATTTTCAATTGTAGGTCGTAATACGATAGTATAATCTACTGACATGCTTGTAGATCTTCCAGTTAAAGTTGATTTATACTCCAAAGAAAGGTCAGAAACGTTAGCTTGACTGCCTTGTGAAACAAAGTAGGAATTCAAATTTGCAATCAATGATTGTACACTAGGATTTGACGAAATTGCGGTAAACGATATTTTTTCAATTTTTCCATTCATCGTTTCAGCCAGATTTCCACCATCCGAATAGTCTATGTTAATCGACCTTTGGTATACCATCTTAGCATATGCAGTGTCAGAATTAGGGTCAATAGTAACTTCCAGCTGTGATGATGCAAAAACAGGTGATAGACCGCTAATAACAATGAAAAAAGACAAAAATGCTATAACCGTTATAGTTTTTCTTGGCACGAAATCTCACTTATTATATAGTTAATTAATTTTACCTAAAAAATTACCATAAAAATGATAAAGTAATATTGGTAGCATTACTTTACTAAATTGTTCTAGGAGAAAAAAATTGATTACTATACTTGCCGGTGGCTCCGGTTCAGTTAAACTTGTGAGAGGGTTTGCTTCTCATCGGACAGATATTAACGTGATTACCAATGTGGGGGATAATTATTGGCTTTATGGGATGTATATCTGCCCTGACATTGATACCATTACTTATGGACTTGCTGATTTACTGGATCATGATAAAGGCTGGGGCATAAAAAAAGATACATTTGGATTTTTACGGCAGATGGAAATTTTTGGAGAAGAAACATGGTTTAGGATAGGTGATAGGGACACTGCTACTCATCTTACCAGAACTAATATGTTAAAAAACGGCAAAAGTCTGAGCGATATTACAAAATGGATGTGTGAAAAATTTGCAATTGAAATTAAATTAATACCAGTTACTGATAATGCGATTGAAACTAGAATTATAACAAATAAGGGTGCAATGCACATTCAAGAGTTTTGGGTTAAGCATAGAGGCCTGGATTCAGTCGAAGGAATTGAATATAAAGGTGCAGACAAGGCTCGTCCAAACCCAGATGCTGTAAATGCAATTCATGATTCTAGTCTTGTAATTATTGCTCCAGGCAACCCTCTCACCAGTATAGGTCCAATTTTAGCAATCAAGGGCATACGGAAAGAGTTGGCAAAAAAGAAAAACAAAGTGGTAGCTATAAGCCCTATAATTGGAAATTCTTCTATTAGTGGACCCGCTGGAAAATACATGGAGGCAGCTGGAATGGAAGTCTCAGCGTTGGGCATTGCAAAGATGTATGCACATGTCTGTTCAAATTTAGTTATAGATACTAAAGATCGTATGCAAACAAAAGAAATTGAGGCATTGAATATCAATGTGCATCAGACAAAAATTAGAATGACAAACAAGCAATCTGAAGATGTACTTGCGGCATCCATTCTAAAACAATATTCTTCCTAAGTTGAAAACTTCAGCGATAATTCCAGTTAAGACATTTTCTAAGGCTAAAAAAAGACTAAACTTACAGCAAGAGTGTAAAGAAAAGATATGCAGTCTAATGTTGCAAGAAGTTCTTAATACAGTATCGAATTGCAAACTTATTAGCAAAATAGTTCTGGTGTCAAAGGATGAGGTAGCATTAAAGCTTGGTAGGCAATTTGATACCATAGAAATTTTTGATAACGAATCTGGCGTTAATGATGCTATCAGTTTAGCAGACAAATATCTTTCTGATAAGAAATTTGATTGCTCGGTTATCTTTCCACAGGATATACCTATAATGACGTCTTCCGATATCGATAACTTGTTAGGCTTTGTAAGGTATAAAAGATCTGTAATCATCGTTCCCTCCAGACAATTTAACGGGACAAATGCACTAGTTAGATGTCCTGCTAACATAATGGAGACAAGATATGATGAGGGCAGTTACACATTTCAAATGGACGTTGCAAGAACTAAAACTGAAAATATATCAGTTGCACTGATTCGTAGAATGATGCTTGATATTGATGACGAATTTGATCTTGCATTCATGCTAAAACAAAATGACAAGCAGGATTTTTGTAAAAAAATTGAATTATGCTTCTAGCGTATGCCTTTTTGAGTACACATAATTTAACACCAAAACTGTAACTGAGATTATTCCTGTTACAATTAGCATTAACTCAAGTGTGTTTAACAGAGAATGTGAAAATGCATCACCTATAGAAATCTGGTTGATATCAGCTACAATATATCCATAAGAAAAAACGAAATAGTTCGTTGCCCAATGAATTAGAATAGCAGCAACAAGACCGTATCTGAAATATACCCATCCAATTATAATTCCACTAGCGATTGCCTGTGCCAATTTACCGGCACTCCACGCTTCATCTGAAAAAATATGTGCTGCGCCAAAAAGTACTCCTACTATGACAATCAACAACAACGCCTTTTTCATATTTACATTGCGAAGATTTTGCCATGGCCACCACAGTGATTTTACAAGAAATTTAAAGGACGATTTGTGCGAATACAACGTAAAAAGCGGTAGCCCTATCAGTACAACCCTAAAACCAAACTCTTCTATTATTGGTGCAAGCGATATATCAAAAAATTGTATTAGCTGGTTTGGCGCTTCCGGCTGTTCAACGGAAATCCCAATAAATTCCTGAACACTAATTATACTACCTGATACAATCACTAAAATAGAAAACCATTTGATGACGGTAACGATATAGTTATCTTGAATTTTATATCTCACTTCAGAAATCATTGATTGTAATACAGCAACAAAATTTTTTTTTGGACCGAATATTGCAGCTGTAAAGAGAATCAAGTAAGTACACCATATTACAACAAACCCATCTCCTAACTCAAATTTTACTGGAACTTCAAAACCTATTCCTGCAAGAAAAATGCTTAAGCTATCCATAGGATACTCGTATGTTATATCATCTCCAATTTCTGAATTGAAAACCAGATATGCCCCAGTGGGAAATGATAAAACCATCAAACAAAAAATTACTGATATTAAGGCAGTGTGCGGTATTGCTAGCCCTTGTAAA
This sequence comes from Marine Group I thaumarchaeote, assembly GCA_013390765.1. Lineage (GTDB taxonomy): Archaea > Thermoproteota > Nitrososphaeria > Nitrososphaerales > Nitrosopumilaceae > Nitrosopelagicus. Next base: position 16,648 of record JACAST010000008.1, read on the forward strand.
ATTTTGTTTTGTGATGACACTTTTTGTCAGTGTAATTCTATCGTTTCTTCAGCAAAGCCAAGCTTTACCAATGTATCTTTAATTGTATCTCTATGATCACCCTGCAAAAATACATAGCCATCTTTTGCTGTTCCACCACACGCATATTTGTGTTTTAGCTCTCTTGCAACATTACCTAGGTTGTTAATCTTAGGATCAAGTCCCTCAATCATTGTTCCCTTTTTCCTAAAACGTCGAGTCTCAAGACGTATTATAATATGAGTACTATCTTTGTCAAGATCATCACAGGCGCACAAGTCATCAGGAAGTCCACACGTATTACAAATAACCGCCATTATTTCTAAATTTGATGCTCTAACATATTATTAAGCCTTATCGATATAAAATACAGTAAATTCACAAGATCCTAGTATTTTTTACAAACTAATTTAACGTTAAATCATTGCAAAACGATTTAACACAAAAAGCAATTAAGATGATACTTAGCGGTGGCACTTTGCTAAGCGAGCCCTGTCCATACTGTAAGGGTGTAAGAGTTATGAAAGATGGTCATGCATTGTGTGTAAATTGTGGAAAAGAACCTGAACAAAAACCAACAAAGACACAGATCAAGGAAAAAAAGTCTGTTTCTACTCTAAAAACACTAGAGCAGAAACTTGAAAAATTATCTAGCCAACTTGAAATGGAAGAAGAGCCAGCAAAACAACAGGAATTGATAAAATCCATTGATTCGCTAATAGATATTATTGCAAAATTAAAGTCAAATTAAAAAAGTTTTTATCTTTACCTTTTTGTTTTTATTACAAGGCATGGCTGATAAAAAGAAAAACGCACCACTACCAGCATCTAGCGCGGGTCTGCTAAGATTCTTTGAGGATGAAACAAAAGGATTTAAGATTGATCCAAAAATTGTCATTTCTATGCCAATAAGCGTTATTATAGTATCTTGGGCTATAGATCTTCTTCTAATTCCATAAACATCATGTCAGATTCAAAGGATATTCAAAACATTCACAAACGGTATTCGTTCACGCTAATAAATCCATCATCATTCTACGTTTCACTGACTGCATCTATCGCTATTGCGTCTATAATTTCTTTTCTTAGTTTTAATAACTACATTCAGAATTATGAAATACTTTATCATCTACCAGCTGTTGTAGCTGCATTACTTGCTACACAGTACTTTGATTCACGTTTTACAAGACATAAGGAGTATTCAAAATCACTGCACATGTCATTTTTTGGAAATGCATTGTGGTTGATCACCATAGTAAGTGGAATTATCGGATCTGCTATACTGTCAAAGGAACTGTCATTGTTTTATGTTGCTGTTGGCATGTTCATATTTTCCAGCTTTAGGATTGGGATTATGACAACCACTCTTGGTATCAGCCTAAAAAAATCATGTTTGCTGTGTTTTGTTCAACCGTTAGCAATGTTTTTTGTTGTAATTCCCATTGACATGTGGTCTGTTCTTTATAATGTAGAATCATTGGTATTCGGAATTGTATTTCTAGTAGTTGCAGTTGTTTGGTCATATCTTACAAACAGATCTGGATTACCCGTGATAAAAAGTACACATAAGTTATTGCAGGCATATTTACAGTCAGTCACACATAATGATCCTCGCGATATGGAATCAATAATACTTGAAACATCAAAGGCAACAAACATTTCAACGTCTCAAATTCGTTTCTCTACAAATGATGACAAAAATGATTTTAGGATGTTACTCCCTGATCTTCATCCAGGTCCTTTCCATCCAGTTGGTGGCAGTGACATCCCATATCAAATCTACAAAACTATGAACTCATCTGTAATGGTATTACATAGCATTTCTGACCATTCTCTTAACTTACCCTCGCAACAAGATGTTCAAAATTATCTGCAAGAATTATCAAAAAGTCATGTGTCAACAAAAGGTATGACATGTACGGAACCGGTAACTGCACAGATAAACAAGGCACGGGTTGTTGGAATACGTCTTGATAAGACAGCCTTATTGTTTCTATCATTATCTCCGCATGGCATGGAAGATGTTCCTATTATCCTAAAGACAGATATTGAGCAAATAGCAAAAAACAGAAATTTTCAGCGTATATTGATCGCTGATACTCACAATGCTATGGGAGGAGAGATATCGCAAGAAGACTCGCAAGATTTGATCACTGCGGCAAAAAATGTACTTGAAATTCTCATTACAAAAACCAACCATCCATTGCAATATGGCTATGCAAATTCACAATCTATGGATATTCAAACCAGTGATCTTGCTGGTGGTGGTATAGGTATGCTTTGCCTAGCTTTTGATCAAAAGAAATACTTTCTGTGTTGGGCAGATGCTAACAATATGGAAAACGGCGTACGTGAAAAAATTGTAACACATCTAAAAAACAACGGCTGTGAATTAGTTGAAATGTTTACTTCTGATACACACTCCACAACAATGGGAGTAAGAAACAGAAATGGTTACTATGAGCTTGGTAGTATTACCAAATCAGAAAGATTAGCAAGCTGGTGCCTGTCTATTGCAAGGCAAGCGGAAAAAAACATCGCTTCAGGCAAATTTGAAATTTTAGAAAATAGTGCAAGAGTCAGGATTATGGGCTCAGGAATTTTTGAGCATCTTTCTAGGGCACTCGATAGTTCTTTGAAGATGACGCAGGGATTTATGATTTTGTGCACTGGAATTTTCTTATTGTCTATTTTTCTATGGTTCTAATCTCTTCCAAGTTTCCATAAAATTCATCAATAAACGAAGAAAACTGCATTATTGGAACGATAGGTACTCTGTTGATAAACCTAGTTTCCTCTTGATATAATGTGACAATAACTGGGGCAGCTACAGCTTCATTTGTTGTTTTTACATAATGTTTTACACGATCTATTTGTCTTAGAACAATTTTTTCAAGCGCAGAATTGCTCATCCTCTTCCAATGTTTACAATCAATAAGTAATGCCGTACCAAGACGTATTCCAACTACATCTATTTCCATTGTTGGCTTCTTCATTCTAAAGTTACGTAAAACTTCAAAGTTTTTTGATTCTAGTATCTCAGCTACAAGACCCTCAAAGTCTTTCCAATCAACAGAACGTGAAGCCTCTTCAATCGGTACTCCAGTCTTTATAGCCAAAAGTGCAGTTTTCAATTTGTTTTCCATAAAAAAATCACTGCATAGATTTTTTGTTAAAGCTTAATGAACCTTAAATTATGATAACACACCATGTTTGCCATGAAATTTTGGCTAGTTACTATACTAGCATTACTCGTATTACTACCATCATTTATGCTGCATACATCATTTGCTGAAAAAGGAACGTTCGTGAATGAGGTTAAATTCATCCAGTATTTGGACGAAAATACAGCACTTGAAGAAGTTCGGAACGGCAATCTAGACATATACTATTTTCGGGTTTCCTCAGATAGAATTGAGACGGAAAAAGATAGGGAAGGCATTCAAGTTTTTGAATCTACTGGTGGCTCATATAGCATGCTGGTGAACCCATCTATTTCTGAAACATTCAACCCGTTTTCAATTACCGAGTTAAGATTTGCATTGAACTATCTTGTAGACAGAAATCTAATTGTTAACGAACTTATAGGTGGTTATGGCAATACTATGATTTCAAATTATGGAATATTTGCGGCTGACTATCTTTCCATCATTGACGAACTTGAATCATTTCATTTCAAATACAATCCAGCATTAGCTAATAAAATAATTTCAGAGGAACTTGAAAAAGCCGGTGCTGAAAAAATTGACGGTTTCTGGCATCATAATGGAAAACAAATTGAAATTACGTTTTTTATTAGAAGTGATGATCCTGTAAGAAAATCAATCGGTGAGATCCTATCATCAGAGTTTGAAAATATTGGTTTCAAAGTAAACAAAGACTTTGGAGATCTTAACAAGGCGTTTGTTGTTGTTTATGGTTCAAATCCTGCGGATCAAAAATGGCATCTTTACACTGAGGGGTGGGGCAGCTCAGGATTTGCAAAATACGATTCAGTTGGGCTAGCGCAAATGTATTCGCCTTGGTTTTCTAATATGCCTGGAAATAACAATCTTACCTACTGGAATTACAAAAATGACTATCTAGACTCTATAACCAAAAAAATCTATGTTAGTGATTTTGCATCTGCTGAAGAAAGAACTTCGTTAATTAAACAAGCAACAAAGGAAGGTGTCAGTGAATCTGTTAGGATTTTTCTTGCCAGCAAGACAGACCAGTACGTTGTCAATGATGATATTGATGGAATTATCAACGCTCTTGGCGCAGGTGTTCCAACCAGATTTACTCCAATTAACGCAAAATCTGACAATGATTCACTGGTTATAGGTGTCAAACAAATCTATCAGGGAGCATGGAACCCAGTTGCCGGATTTAGTGATGTATACAGTAACCAAATATGGCTAAACCTTTATGATCCTGGAGTTTTTAGTCACCCATTTACTGGGAAGATGATTCCAATTCGTACAAATTGGCAAGTTGAAAATTTTAGTAGTGACAAAAAAATCACAGTTCCTGAAGATGCGATTTCATGGGACATAGATACTCAAGTATGGAAAAAAGTGGGAAGTAACCAAGAGGCTACAAGCAAGGTTACCTATGATCTTATTCTTGGTAACTGGCACCATGAACAAAAGATGGACATGAATGACATACTGTACTCTCAGTATTTTTTACTTGAATGGGGTTCCGAAAAGCACGAAGGTGATATTACATATGATTCTGTATATTCTCCGCAGGCTGCGCAAAATGCAAAAACGCTAATTGGAATAAAGCCAATTGATGATGACACTATTGAGGTTTATGTTGATTATTGGCATTTTGATGAAGCTGAAATAGCTTCGTGGGCAGTCCCTTGGAGCAGCATGCCTTGGGAGATTGTGGCTGCTTCGGAAGAGGCTGTTCTTGATGGTAAGGTATCTTTTTCACGTTCTGGCGGAGTTAGCAAGAGCGTAAACTGGCTTTCGCTGATTGTTCCAAACGACGCAAAAATAATCCGTGATTATCTTGCCGAATTTAAAGAATCAAGATACATTCCACCATCATTACAAAATTCACAACATGAATGGGAATACTTTGAAGAACGCTATGATGCAGCAATTAAATGGATTGACCAAAACAAACACGCCATAATTAGTAACGGACCATTTTATCTCGATAACTATTCCCCTGAATCAAGAACCATGACCATAAAGTCATTTGATTCAATAGGATATCCTTTTGAGGCTGGCAAGTGGAAAAAGTTTGAGCAAATTAAATTTCCAAAAATTACAGATATTGAGATTTCAGATGTTGTGGATTTGAAAAAACCACTTTCAATTTCAGTTCAGACAACAGATTCTTCTACAATTCATTATTTCATCTCAAATCCTAAAGGCGAAACTTCTGCATCAGGCATAATACCAGTTAACAACAATTTGTCTGAAATTGTACTAACAGAAGCAGAAACTTCACAGCTTGATGTTGGAGCAAATACGGTGAAGATCTTTGCCTCATCAGATGAAGCATTAAGACCTGACATCTATAGCACTAGTTTTCTCGTAGTCGAAGGACAAACTAAACTTCCAACGGTTCCTATTTCCGAGATAGAAGCTAGCTCTGAGGATACATCACACACTGGCATTGTTTTAGCAATAATTGGTGTGATAATAGTTGGAATCATAGTAACCATCAGAAGAAAAAGAAAGGCAAAACTATCTAGAAAAAATGTTAAGAAAATAATGTTAGATCAGTTATAAAATATTAGCTGTATGGGATGTAATGGCACAAACTAAAAACATAGTCAAAAAATTCATTGATTCACCATACCAGATAACAGGTTTTGAGACTTGGTATAAGAAATTTGTAGCTCTATTACATCTTCTGTTAGTACTACATGAAGAAAAGAAGTGTTTTGTTTGTCTTAACACGCTTGACGAGTTAGACAATGTGTTAAAAATTTGTAAGGAATTAGAATTCAAGCCTGGTAATTGGAAAAAGGTGGATGCGCAGATTAATGATAAAATCCCAGGAACTATAAAAATGGGTAAAGAAATGGCCGAGTGTATAGTGAAAAGAGGTAGTAATGATTTTCATGGAGTGATTTGTTCGATGGACAGAGCATCTCTTGCGGAAATTGCTAGTATTGATCATAAGAAAATAGCAGAATTTGAAGAGTATCCTGGTTGCTGTGTTGATGCATTTATTGAAAATAGGTGGGAATATTATGAAATTATGGTGTCGGCTCTTGGCAAGCCAGTGGCACAAAGCCGAGCACTAGCACCGGACTATGAAGAAAAAATACGACAGTGGGCGGATTCGGTTTGTGTTCCAGTTAAACTAGCCATAGATGCAGATTTTGCGGTGAATGGTGGATACCTTGTAGAAAATGCGATAGTAGAAGACGTAGAGGATTTGAAGCGACAAATATCTCAAGATATGGCTGCATACTATAAGAAGCAATATGGAATAAAATCTAATACGATTAAAAAATATCACTTTGTGAGCCACCATGCATGTGAAGGCTGTCTAAGTGATGTTAAAAATTCACCTACTGCAAAAATGAACAAGCAGTATTCTGGTTTTTGTAAGCGCGAATATCCAGAGTTACATGACCGTATTATTGCTGAAGCCAAGAATGCCGCAGATGAAGCCGCTCAAGGAAATGGTCTGTAAGCGCTTAGGTATTGACATCTGCACGTTGTAGTGATTATAAAACATCTAGAAATTAGTCAGTTTTCTGGCCAATTACAAACAGCGTGCCAAATTCTCTTTTCCATTTGGCCCTATGTTTTGTGTCTTTGATTTGTTTTGCAGTTGTCTTAAAGCCAACTTCCCTGAACATCTTCTTCCATTCAGCTTTTGAACGTAGGTCCATTGGAATTTTCATAACTTTTTTCCATCTCTTGGTGAGATGATTGTCGCTGTAAAAATCGGTACCACAATAAAAAAAACCACCAGTTTTGAGCATCCTAAAAACCTTGGCTAGTGCTGGTTCCATCGGGACCGAATAGTATAGCGATTCCATGGAAAAAATTATGTCAAACTTTCCAACATAATCCCAGGATTCAAGGTCCGTACACGCGTATTTTTCCTTTTTTGAGGCTTGCTTTGATATTGCTCTTTTTATCATGTTTTTGCTTTTGTCTATTCCGACTGCCTTTTTGCATTTTGACAGCTGCGCAATTTTTCTAACAACCCAGCCATTACCGCATCCAATATCCAGGAACGAAAACGGCTTCTTAAAGGAAATACTGCCTAGAAATTTGCCTACAGTTACCCCATGACCCTCTTCCATCTCTTCAGCTCTGCCAGCTTTTGCCCAACTGTTAAAGACTTTAGTTGTCTTGTCCATTCAAGCACCTTTGACAATGTTGAAGAGTTGTCGAACGGCCAGCATTGGATGATGCGTTGCCAGCTTGATCATTTTTGATACAGTAAAGTCTGCTCTTATAAAATCTAAGAATTCGTCTGCAGTTAGATTGCTTATCATGCCAATCTCCTTGTCCCAATCATCATCAGACAGTCCTAGCCATCTGGCCTGAACCTTATGAGCAGATTTTATTTTTGGCTCTATCTCTTTTTTCCATGTTTCCTCATAGTGTTGTAAGGCTTTCTCTGAAGTGTCACCTGACTTGATAGCCTTACTGGCTGTGTCTCCGGCAACTCGTCCATATTTTATTGCGTATCGTATTCCTTCCAATACAAGTGGGTTTGCCATGCCAGCAGTGTCACCAACTAAAA
>JACAST010000038.1 GCA_013390765.1 Marine Group I thaumarchaeote
TTTATAATTCCAATTCATTGCCATCTTTCTTTTTTCTATATCTACGGATTAAGAGAGTGGCAGATGCAAATGTTATTACGAAACCTACTACTAGAGGCAGGATCAAGGAAAATGAACTTTCTTCATACATTAGGATATTTGTAAATTGATAAACAGTAGGATACAAAGCAACTAAGACAACTATTCTAAGAATATCAGTAATATGTCTTAATTTTCTGTTTAACCAATTGCTAAATAAAATTCCTATAAATATTGTTCCAAGACCGATCCACAAAAATGGAATCATACCTGAAACAAATTCTCCTATCACTACATTGTCTGTAATTATATTAACAAATCCTACATCACTTGAGATATTTTCTGTATCTACAGTAGCTATACCAGCTGGAATTGAAGCTGCTATGAGAATTAGTCCAGTGATTAGTGTAAACATTCGAATAAATCCCTCTGGCGTAGGTTTTGCCCAGTTAGCCCATACTTTATCAATATCAAACGCTCTGATCAAAAATGCACCACCAAGAATGGTAACTAGCACAGCAAAAATCTCAGCGTTGTATCCTGTAACAGCCCCAATTCCACCAATCAATAACAAAATTCCTGGAACACCTAAAAAGAACTTAGAATATTTTGGATTGTACATTATTAATTTTAGGAATTTACCAAATACTGCATAGGAATGTTCAATTGTTCTGCTGACTTGCATAACTACCCTTTGCACTGAAATAACTGGAATTACATTTTGAACAACAGGAATAACCATCTCGTCGTCTTCTCCATCAGAGACTATTACAGCCCCGTTTGCAGAAAATTTCTTTAACACAGACTTTATCTGCGAAGCAATTTTTTCATCCGCTTGCACACCCCTGTTTTCTACACCAGTAACTGTGATTACCTGTGCCTTGTATCCTTTGCTTACCAAGTCTTCATATGTTTTAACAGCAAAAAATATTGAATTAGAATCAGCATCTTCAGGATCTTCCAGAGCCAATCTTTGTGCCGCTTCAATGCATGCATTTCTACCAACTACTGGAGTTGGAATTCCAGTCTTTCTTCCTAAATCATCATCTCTATCTATGCAAATAACTAGTAATTTGTTTGCTGTAGTGGCCTTAACATCTTTTTCCAGTTTTCCACTCAGTGACATAATCTATTATATAGTAAAATTACCTTTTAACGATTTCCCACCATTCTTACTATGAAGTTTAGCATTATACGACTAGATTGGCTATGGTCTTGTATTATCTGACTTTTTGATTAGGTCTAGTGATTCTGTTTCTAATTGATGTATTTTAGTAATTATTTCATTAATAGAATTTGAATTATTATCACTATTCATCAAGTTTGCAACAACAATAGTTTCTGTAATCTTTTCATTTAGTTTTTTCAATGCACCAATGTAATTTGCATAGCTATCATACCATTCTTGCGCAGCACCACTGCTAGTTAGCTCTATTATCAAAGAATTAATTTGTGATGAGGAAACTTCTGCAATATTGATGTACTCGTCAGGACTAATCTTCTTTTCCATCAATTTTTCAAATGATTCATCAATACTTGTAACTTCCATCGAAGCTTTTTCTTTGGTATTATCAAGGTGTTTTTTAAAATCAGACACAACAATTTTCATTGTTGTGTCTTCTGGTATTAGATAAACCAAAAAACTAGCAGCTACAACACCAACAAGAATAGCTATAGTTACTACGATACCCTTAGTTGATGCCACTTGTAAATTACAAAAATCTAATATTTATATTACCAACCTTTCAAAATTTTATTCCGATAGAATTCAACTAAAATTTACATCAATAATCCATATAATTGAAAAATTTCATATTTAATCAAAATTAGTTAAATAAGATTAGGTAATCCTGCTAAAAATTATAAAATCATCTAGTTTCTAGTTAAAAAAAACTTACAGCAATATACTAAATACGACTCTGCCTCACAAAAATTAGAATGACTACAGCATATTGTGTAAAATGTAGAGACAAAAGAGAAATTAAAGATCCTCAAGAGGTTACATTAAAAAACGGACGACCTGCTGTTAAAGGTACTTGTCCTGAATGTGGAACTAATGTTTTTCGAATAGGTAAACCTTAGGATATTTTCTTTTTTTATCTAAACCCATATAGGGGGAATTAGAACTTCCATTTTTATGGTAAAGTCAGACTATGAAAAGCTGTTAAAACGAATAGAAAAGAATTTGATGAAAAATTCTAAAGCTGCTGATGATAGATTTGAACTTCCACCAGTAGATGTGATGTGGGAGGGACAAAAGACTTACTTGAGAAATTTTGTAGAATATTCAAAGATAATGCGTAGAGATCCTTCTAAATTACTACAATATCTATCAAAAGAATTTGCGGTTCCTGCTGAAAGAGTTGGTGATAGTGCAATGTTTATTGGAAAAAGGGACCCTGATGATTTTACACGGCTGCTTAAAATTTATGTCAGTGATTACGTTAGATGTCTTGCTTGTCAAAGTCCTGATACAAGAATCGAAAAGGAAAAAAGAATACATTTCCTTATTTGTGAAGCATGTGGAGCAAAATCCACGATTAAGGGTAAATATGCTTAATGTTTTCTGCCCGTTTGATTAATCATAGCGACACACTTATGCTAAACATATGTGATGCTGATTTGTTAGGCAGGACTCTCAAACGTGATAATTTTACTCTCAAAATAAGTGAAAAATGTTATGCGGAAAAAGTTGTTGATAAAGAAGAGGCAAAGGATCTATTGAGAAGATCTAATAACATTAACATGGTCGGAAAAGAGATAATTTCTTTGTCTGTAAATATGGAAATTGGATCACAAGAGGGAGTCAAAGAGATTGATGGAGTTCCTTTCTTACTTGTTTTCAAAATGTAAATCATCACAATTATATAGAAAAATTTGTACTTTTTTCTATGGGTAAACGTAAAGTCTTAAACGAAAGTGCATTAAAAGAATTACAAATACCTCAAGAAGGCGAGATGTTTGGAAGAGTAATCAAGCTTCTTGGGGGTGAAAACCTTTTGGTAAAATGTGCTGATGGTGTTACTAGAAGAGGAAGAATTAGGGGAAAACTAAAACGCAGAGTATGGATACGTGATAATGATATAGTGATAATTGCACCCTGGTTATTTGGAAAGGCTGAAAGAGGTGATATTCTATGGAGATACACATTACCACAAGCAGATTGGCTTAAACAAAATGATCATATCCCAAAAGATTTCTAAAAAAATAATTTTGCTAAATGAGTTTTGAAGAATTAGTTAGAATTCCAGAAGATAGAATTGGTGTTCTAATAGGTAAGTCTGGAAAAATTAAATCAAAAATTGAAAAAACTTGTTCAGTGAAATTAGCAATAGATAGTAAAAATGGAGAAGTTAAAGTTTTTAGTGACATTGTTGATGAAAAATTTCAAACTTTCAAGGCTTTGGAAATTATAACAGCAATAGGCAGAGGATTTTCACCACAAAAAGCTGTCAGATTACTTAAAGGTGAAAATACTTTACATGTAATTAATTTACGTGAGTTTGGTGCAAAATCTCCAGAACAAATGGAAAGGCTCAAAGGAAGAATAATAGGTAATGGTGGTAAGGCGAGAGTGAATATGGAAAATTTGAGTAACGCAGACATTACTGTTTATGGAAAAACTGTGTCAGTCATTGGTGAACCAACACAACTAAAACTTGCTATTGATGCCATTGAATCATTGCTAAGTGGTAGCATGCATGGACATGTTTACAAGAAAATTGAATTTGCAAGACGACAACAAAAATTCGCCAGATTGCAATTATGGGAAGATCAAGATGTCTTCTAAAGAAACTTTCACCCAGATCTCTCCCAGTGAATTTTTTTATCGTAACAGGGATCTTGCAGGCTTTAGTAATCCAACAAGGTCACTTTATACTGCAGTTCGTGAATTCATTGAGAATTCTCTTGACGCGTGTGATCAAAAAGGAATTTTACCTGATGTTCACATGTCGATAAAAGCAGTTGATGCAGAAAAGCCTGATCCAAAACAGTATATCTTAAGCGTAAGGGACAACGGTCCTGGTATTGAGTCAAAGCAGGTTCCTTTGGCATTTGGTACAGTCCTGTATGGCTCAAAATTTGGTCTAAAGCAGGCAAGGGGAATGTTTGGGTTGGGCGCTACAATGGCAATTCTTTACGGCCAGATTACAACAAACAAGCCCTTAATTGTGAAGAGTAGTACAGATGGAAAAATCCAGGATGAATATGAAATGTTATTGGATATACAGAAGAACAAACCTGTAATACTAAAACACGAAACAAAAGAAGTTGCAAAAGCTGGACTGTCACTGAGTATACGTTTAGAGGGTGATTACTCAAAAGCTGGTTCAAAAATACGCGACTATGTCTATCAAACCTCACTGATAACGCCATATGCAACAATTACTTTTGATGATCCAAAAGGAGACAGGTACAGGTATACGAAAGTTGTCAGAACAATGCCACCCTCTCCAACAATCATCAGACCGCATCCACATGGAATTGACGTTGAAACAATTCGACGAATGCTGTTAGACACCCATTATCAAATTCCGGCGGTTGATGACAATATGATCTTAAAAGTTAGGAAAGAGCTAGGATTAGCCAACAAAAATCTTAGTTATTCGGAAATAATGGATAAGACACAAAAAAAATGGAAAGCTTTGACACGACCTGTTCGTACAGTAATGGCTTTGATGTCATTTTTAAAAATGGATTTTGAAAAATTAAGCAAGACTACCATTGAAGAAATTGATATAGGAAACAAGAAATTAACCTACTGGGACTTTGGCGAATCGCAATCTGTTTCCGTTGATATGGATCCTGAAAGTTTTTACTATAAACAACTGGCAAGTACTGTACAAGGTGAAACATTAACCTCATTTTTGACGAAGCGTTTCCAAAGGGTAGGACCAACTACAGCTTTAAAGTTTGCTGAATTTGCAAAGTTCAAGCCTGAACACAGAATTGGTACCATGACAAACCAGGAGCTTGTAAAACTTACTGACGCATTACAATCATTTGATGACTTTATGGCACCTGATCCAAGTTGCTTGGCTCCACTAGGTGAATCTCCATTGGAAAAAGGGATGGAGCGATTTTTTGAACCAGACTTTCTTGCGGTTGTACAGCGTGGGGCTTCTGCTTATTCAGGATTTCCATTCATCATCGAGATGGGAATAGCATATGGAGGTAAAATTTCTAGCCGTGGAATCAACGTTTATCGATTTGCTAATAGAATCCCCCTTCTTTATGATGAGGGAAGTGATGTGGTTCTAAAGGTTGTAAATGACACTGACTGGTCACGCTACAAAGTAAAGGGTGAGCCGCCTTTGGTGATTGTATCACATATCTGTTCTACACGAATACCTTACAAAACAGTAGGGAAAGAAAATGTAGCAGATAGACCTGAGATTGAGCGTGAATTAAAGCTAGCATTACTATCTCTGTCTAGAAAATTATCTTCATTCATGTCTAAAAGAGGTCAAGCTGAAGCTGCTATAAAGAGGAAGAATCTTTATTCAAAATACATTCCATTGATAGCACAATTTTGTACAGAGCTTGCTGGTAAAAAGAAAGAGCCAAATTATAAGAAAATGATTACGGAGGAACCTATAGTTGAAGAAAAAACCTAAGAAAAAAGTTTCAGAAGACAAGCAAAGTACGCTTGCTGATCTTTTAAGAAAGCACGGCGCACAGATTTATGATGATCTCGACAAAGGAAATTTCCCAAAATTTTCAATTCCCAGCCGTTCAGTAAGCAATATTGTATACGATAAAAAAATACGTCAATACATACTTGGTGCAAACACGGCAGTTAGAAGTTCTAGAAATTCATCTCAACTTCGTTCGTTTACGCAACTAATGTGGCTAGCATTTTTTGCTAACAGGCTAACAGGTCAAAAAAAATCTTCGACTCTTCGAGATGTATATTACTCGTCTCAGGCTTTTGAAGTTGACTTTGAAGATCAGGCTGAATCTGATAACATAATAGTTGACCTCGAGGCTGTACTTGCATCACCGAGAGAATCTTTTCATGTATTTCCAGAGGAACGAAGTAGTGTGTTTGGGGATTTAACAATAGAGTATACTGTACCTGGATATCAAGGGAAAAAAACAAATTTGTCTGATCATCCGGATGGCTATGCAATAGGTCCAAGTTTGACCACTGCAGAATTAATAGAAACAAGTGCAGAAGTTGTAATTGCAGTTGAGAAAGGTGGTTTGTTTACTAGATTTGTTGAAGAACAAGTTGATAAAAAATTTAAAGCAATTATAGTTGACACTGGAGGTCAGGCTCCCCGCTCGACTAGGACACTTTTAAAAAGACTTCATGACGAATTGAGTCTTCCTGTAGTTATTTTAACAGATGGTGATGTGTATGGTGAACATATTGCAATGGTGATAAAATCAGGTTCTGCCAATGCAGCGCACTTAAGAGGGCTGACTGTTCCAGATGCAAAATGGGTTGGTGTGTGGGCCACTGATATTGAAAAATACAAACTTCCTACTATACCAATGACAGAATCTGACATAAAGAGATGTCATGATCTACTGAAAGATCCGAGATACCAAGAAGGTATTTGGAAGAAAGAACTTGAAGTGTTCTTAAAAATTAAAAGAAAGGCAGAACTTGAAGCATTCTCAAAGTATGGTCTGACAAACATAACTGACAAGTATCTACCACATAAACTTGAATTGGCAAAAAGTCTTTAAGTTATTCGAAGTGTTAGGACGCCATTTCTGTACTTGAATTCAGATATCTTCATTTGATTTGAACCTTCAATTCGAACTTCTTTTGAAAAGCCACCAGTTCCTCTAACGTACAATATTCCTTCAATCAGTCTTACCATAATTTTATCATCAGGACCTGGAACTTCAGCTACAAAAACAAATTGGTTTTCACCCTTAATAAGATCATAAACCCAATTCTTAGCCTCTGCTTCTCTTGCAGTATATTTTGGCTTGACATTTTTTAGCATTTTTTTAAGAACCCTAACCCAATAAAATGTTGTAATTGTTGCAACACCAATCAAAATAAAATTTACAAAACTTCCATCTGCTCTTTGTGACATCACGTATACAACTCCAATACAAAGAAGCACAACTATTGGTATTACAAAGTTTAAAGATTTTTCAATTGTATATGAAGGTGTGTTACTAAATTTAGACAATGAACACGGAAGCATGTTTGCCAAATATAAAGTCTCTTTGAATTAAATTATCAGCCTGAAAAACTAAGCCATTGAAGATTGCAGATAATTCTTTTAGAGTGATTAGAGGTCTACTTTAATTAGAATAAATTCTTAGAATTTTAGATGGATTATGATAAAATTAAAAATGATCTGATATCTGAGATTAGGCTCACTAAAAATCAGGCTGAGGTATTTTTACTAGTTGTACTGAAGGGAAAAATGTCTGCCAACCAAATTGCCAAGTCTTTAGAGATTTCTGCTGAGGATGCGTTAGAAACATCTCAAAAACTTGTTGAATTAGGCGGTTTTATTGATATGCCTGAAACAGAATTTGAAGCAATGCATCCTAGATTTACTGCTGTAAACATGTATAGAAGAATGTGTGAACGAGAGAATATTGATTTTAAGAAAAATTTAATTGTTGATAATCTTGGTGTCGTACTAGAAGAGCCATATGATGATGCAAGAACTAAATATAACAAAAAGCGGTAAAAATCGCATGGGTGAAATCTACCGCTGCTGTGAAAATCCTCAAATCACTTACCTAGCTCCTGTTAATATTAACATAGATGAAAAGACAATAGGCACTGTAGATGTTTGGCGATGTGCCATTTGTAAAAAAAAATTTTGTGAGGAAAATCACCCACTC
>JACAST010000004.1 GCA_013390765.1 Marine Group I thaumarchaeote
TTCTTTTAAATTTGCAACTTTGAGTACAACCTTTTCCTGTCCTTTCCACCACTCCGAGAACCATTCAGGATTAGATTTTCGAACATGTTCAGCACCCAATACGCATGCATGACCAACTTGGGCAGCAATCTTTCCTTTTCCCATATCGAGATCAGTTCTAACTACAACAACCTGTTTTATTGTCATATTACTTACAAGAATTGTGTGTTATGAAAAACTTTGCAATTTATTCGAAACATAATTGTATTAATGTACATTTTGAGTGTTTATGGAAGAATATGATGTAGTAATTGCAGGTGGCAGTATTTCTGGGCTAATATCGGCTAGAGAGATAGCAAAAAAAGGATATTCTGTTTTAGTTCTAGAGGAAGGATTTGAGGTTGGAACACCCGATCACTGTGGCGGTTTGGTAAGCAAATCTGCATTACATGACTTGGGAATAGAACCAACACAAAAAACGTTTGATTCTATGATAAATTCTGCTCTAATTTTTTCTCCAAATGGAAAACAGTTCGAAATTGATTCAAAAAAACAGGAAGTTGTTGTAGTTAATAGAAGAGAACTTGACAAACAAGTGGCACTGCAAGCTCAACAATCTGGCGCTGAGATTAGGGTTAAGACAAGCTTTAAAGAAAAAACTAAGCGTGGTGTTAGGACATCGATTGATGAGATTGGCTGCAAGATTCTAGTTGACTGTAGAGGAGTAGGTGCTTTGATAAATAATCAAAGAGATGGAATTTTGTTATCTGCTCAATACGAGGTTTATGCAGATTGGATAACAGAAGGCAAAGTTGAGGTATACTTTGATCAGATAAAATACCCTGGCTTTTTTGCTTGGATAATTCCATCCGGAAAGGGAGTAGGTAAAGTGGGCATTGCTGGAAGAGAGATTAATGTTTCCAAAATAATGGAGCAGTTCCTAAGAAACAAAGGAAAGTATTCAACTGTAAGAAAAATTTTTGCGCCAATATGGATTAAAGGTCCTATCAAAGATTTTATTTCTGGAGATGTAGTAATAGCAGGTGATGCAGCTGGGCAATCGAAACCAACTACTGCAGGTGGAATTTATTCTTGCGCAATGGGTGGACTTTTGGCTGGAAATGCTATTACAAAATATTTGGAAACAAATGAGCATTCTCAGCTTCAGCAGTACCAAAAATTTTGGCATGATAAATTTGGTAAAGAATTTGAAAAACAGCGTCTTGCTAGAAAAATTCTTGAGAGAGTTGATAACAAAACAATTGACATGATTTTCGATACAATAACACCGGAGATCATATCTGAAATTTCAAATAAAGATGATTTTGACTTTCATGCAACATCTATTGTAAAATTACTTGGAATGCGTAAGTCTCTAAGTGCTGTTCAAAATATTATGAGTGCAGAAATCAAACGTCTGTTAACGAGTTATTCACATACAAAGGCGAGCAAGGTATAAATTAAATTGATAGTCAGCGACTTATGTATGTCAACAAATCTTAAATTACCAATATGTAGTTGTTGTCACCGACATATTATGCCTAATGATAAATGTGTAAAATTTGATTGTCCTAATTGCGATAATGGTGATCTTATTTGGCGATGTGAAAGCTGTAGGATAGCAGTAAGAAATTATACATGTTCGTCCTGTAACTTTCAAGGACCTTAAAAATTGGCACAGATATTATTGATCACAAAAATTCTTCCGACTGGTACGGAGATTGATTTGAACGAATTAGTACAGACTATCAAAGGATCGTTAAAAGATCGTATTCAACTCAGAAATTACCAAATGGAGCCGCTTGCTTTTGGTTTAAATTTTATCAAGGCAGAATTTGTTTTGGATGATAAGGAAGGTCAGATGGATTCACTAGAGAATGCAGTACGATCTGTAGAAGGAGTAAGTGAAATGGAAGTTTTGAACATGAGTAGAATGTCAGTTGATATGAAATAGGTGATTTCTTGTCGAATGAAAAAAATCTATTGCAAATGAGAGTTGAAGAATCTAAGCAAAGAGATGTTGGAAAAAGAAGAGCCAGAATAGGTCATAATGCTATGGACTACCTCCATGTTGCCCCTGGTGACATTATTGAAATAAAGGGAATCGACACAAGCTGTGCCATCGTATGGCCGTCTGATGAAGATGAAAAAAATCCAGATTCTATTCGTCTAGATGGACAAACTAGAAAAAACATTGAAGCAGCGCTTGGTGATATAGTTCATGTGAAAAAAGTTAAGGTAAAAACTGCCAAAGTGGTTAAGCTTTTGCCAATAAACGATGTTGTTACTATAGACAAGGAGTTTACTGACTTTGTTAAAAATAGACTGAAAGGACTACCATTGAGTATGGGCGATGAGATTTCAGTAATGATCTTGGGAAACTCGATGGAGTTTAAGATTAGCAAAATGACACCAAAGGGAATTGTTAAGATTGAGCGTTCTTCTATTCTAAAAATACTTTCTGAGACGGCATCTGACAAAAGGACTCGCATCACGTATGAGGAAGTAGGTGGGTTGGGAGATGAAGTTAAGGCCATGAGAGAAATTGTCGAACTGCCATTAAAGCACCCAGAACTTTTCAGTAGGCTAGGAGTTGAACCTCATAGTGGTGTATTACTTTATGGACCACCTGGTTGTGGAAAGACACTTCTTGCTAGAGTTATTGCAAGCGAATCAGATGCTAACATGTATTTAATTAATGGACCTGAGATTATGAACAAATACTATGGGGAAACAGAAGCTAAGCTTAGAGAGATATTCAAAGAAGCTAAAGATAACTCACCGAGCATTATATTTATCGATGAGATTGATGCGATTGCGCCAAAACGAGAAGAGGTTTATGGCGATGTTGAAAAACGAGTAGTGGCACAGCTTTTAGCACTGATGGATGGATTAACTGAAAGAGGTAATGTCATTGTACTTGGTGCATCAAACCGTCCTGATAGTGTAGACCCTGCATTACGAAGACCTGGAAGATTTGATAGGGAGATGGTAATTTCTGTTCCTAATGCAGATGGTAGATTAGAAATTTTGCAAATACATACACGTGGAATGCCTCTTGCCGCAGATATTGATTTGAAAAACTTTGCAAATGATCTTCATGGATATACGGGTGCCGATATCAAATCGTTATGTAGAGAAAGTGCCATTAAGGCAATACGGCGTTATCTGCCAGAAATTGATCTTGAAAACGAGCGTATACCATCAAAGATATTACAATCAATGGAAATAAAATCACGTGACTTTTACGATGCAGCACAGGAAATAGTTCCAACAGCTATGCGAGAGTTTTATGTTGAGAGGGCAAAAGTTTGGTTCAATAATATAGGTGGATTAAACGATGAGAAAAAAATATTGGAAGATAACATGGTTACAGCTATTAACTCACCTGATAAATTTAAGAAGATGGGTGTAACACCACCGAAGGGCGTATTACTTTATGGACCACCTGGTTGTGGAAAGACACTTCTTGCTAGGGCATTAGCAGCTGAATGTGATGCAAATATGATTCTGGTTAGAAGTCCAGAGGTATTATCAAAATGGGTTGGTGAATCTGAAAAGGCGATTAGAGAGATTTTTAGAAAAGCAAAAGCATCAGCACCTTGTGTTGTTATTTTTGATGAGCTTGATTCACTTGCAAAATCTAAAATGAAAGATGAAACCAATCAAGGGCAAACAATACTTAGCCAAATGCTGACTGAAATGGAGGATAGTGGAACATCGAATATAATAGTAGTTGGGATTACAAACAGACCTGACTTGATTGACAACTCAATGCTACGTAATGGTAGACTTGATGTTGTTTTGTATATTCAACCACCAGATGAAAAAAGTAGATTAGAGATAATTAAAATATTAACGGATGGCATGCCGCTTGCGAGAGATGTTAACTTGAATGAGATTGCAGTATCTACACAAAACTATACTGGAGCTGACTTGGCATCACTATGCAGAGAGTCAGCTGTTAATGCAATGCAGAGAGATTCTCCAAAGATAGGTAGTAATGATTTCGCCGTAGGATTAAAGAGGGTTAGACCGTCAATTACTAAAGAAATTAACAAGTGGTACATTGACATTAAGGCTGAAGTTTTAAATATAATTCCAAAGTCTACGGGCGGAACATTTTATCAGTAAAATTGACTATAAAATACAAGAATATAGTAATGGATAAAATTAAGGAATCAGGTTCTCTTACTGATAAATCGCTTGCTAAGAGTCTAGTAAAAGATGGTTATCAATTATCAGATGCTCTTTTTAATAAAACACTACTTGATATGGAAATAATGGGATTAGTAAAGATAAACTGGCTTACCAAAGACACACGTAGAATAGAGATTGTTTCCAGCCAAGAAGAAGAGGACGAGGTCGAAATGCAGAACAAAAAAACATTAGAAAAAGACTATGAAAATAGTTTTCCTGAATCTAACGATGATGTTTAACTAGAATCTAAAAGGAAAAGCGGCATCTAGTGCAATTCCTATAAAGATGATAGTAAGATAAGGTGCAGTTACCTTGTATGCCTTCCACGCAAAATCTGATGTTGGTGTTTTTGTTAGCTTGTAATGATATCCCAACATAAGACCACCCGCAATAGATGCAATTATGGTATAAACAATACCCATACCAAATGCATACAGCATCAACGAATAAGGTAAAAGTATAATCGTATTTGCAAGAATGTATTTTGATGTTCTTTCCATACCAATCAATACAGGCAGCATTGGAATTTTTGCCTCTGCATAGTCATCACGTAATTTCATTGCAAGACACCAAAAATGTGATGGTGTCCATACAAAAACCAAAAATCCTATCAAAAATCCTAACATATCCATTGACCCAGTAGCTGCAGACCATCCAGCCATAGATGCAGCACTACCTGCAAAACCACCTATTACAATGTTTGAGGGATTCAGACGTTTAAGCCACACTGTATAAATTATAACATAAAAGAAAATTCCTAATGCTATAAAGAAGGCACATAGATAATTTATTGCCAAGACTGCATAAATAACAGAAGCTATACTGATACCAAGTCCATAAATGAGAACTGTTGTCTCATTACTTCTACCTGATGGTATAGGTCTGTTACTTGTTCGCTTCATTTTTGAATCTATATCTTTATCATAAAAGTGGTTGAGTGCACTTGAGCCAGCTGAGGCAAGCGATCCTGCAACTATAATATGTAAAATTTCTAAATAGCCTATTTCAGGACCTACAAATTTACTTCCGGCATACATAGATGTAACGGCAGTTATAACAAGCAAAATTATTATTCTAGGCTTTGAAACCTCAAATATCTCTTTTAATCCCAACTATTGTTGAGATTACGATATATGATTTAATTTATTCTAATCGATCAATCCCACTGCAAAACGATTAATTATCTACCACTTCTCATCAAGCATAAATGAGTAATTGGGAACTAGTTATGCCCGGTGGTGGACTTACTGCAATTGGATTAGCTGGGATAGTTATATCCTATTCAGGAGTAGCCCATACCTTCGTTGATGGATTACATGCACTTACAGGCTTATTATTTTTCTTCGGGTTAATCTTCATGGGTGCTGGGATTCTAGATGGTGGAGTATCAACATCGAACAGAACAAAAGCTACAGTTTTGGTTGTTATAGCCATAGTTTTGGGATTTGGCGCTGCGGCATTCATAGGCAACGAAAGTACTACGCTGCCAACAGTTGCAGGAATCCTAATCATGGTGGCTATACCAGGCATTGTTATAGCATACATGGCTACGAAGATGCCACAATATGTCAGGCCTGTTGGTTTAATCTTCATATTTGCAATTGGTTTAGGCATTACAGTATTTTTTGGCTTTGGCATACTTGGTCCCACTGGATACCTACTTCCAGAAGTGGTTGAAGAAGCTGTTGAGGAGATTGTTCAAGAGATTCCTGAGGGTAAAATTTTTGCTATCTCAATATTGGCAGGATCTGCAGAGCAAGGAAATCCAGACTATGATCCAGATACTAGTACTATCTCACAAGGTTTGGTAATTGAATGGACAAATCATGATCAAGTAATGCATACTGTAACTAGTTCTCTTGACTTTGGGGAAACTTTTGATTCTGGCTTACTTAATGCTGGTGAAATATTTCTTGTTGATTCAGGTCAATTAGATATCGGTTCTTATGAGTACATGTGCATAGTTCATCCTTGGATGGTTGCGAGTATTGTTATAGATGAACCAGTTGAATAAATAAGTTGGAATGTATAGTTTTAACACAAAAAGAAAAAGATAAACTTGTTGCTCATGCGATAGGGCAACAACCTAGTGAATCATGTGCTATGCTACTTGGAAAAAAAGTTGATAATTCTTGGAACGTCAAAGAGGTTTTTCTCACACAAAATATAGACAACTCACAAACAAACTTTACGATTTCTCCAGAGGAATTATTAAAAGGATATCAACTTGCCGAAAAAATGCATTTAGAATTAGTTGGCGTGTTTCACTCTCATCCTAATTCAGATGCAATTCCCTCAAGTACGGATAAAAAATTCATGCAAAATAACCCCGTACCGTGGATAATATTTTCAGGTATAACTAATGATCTTAGCGCATACTTGTTAGATTCCGATGTAATAGAAATTCCAATAAAAATAGATTAACTAATTTTCCTGAATGAAATTTTTGTTCCGTCATTAAAATTTTCAAGAATAGATTTTTCAGGATCAGTTATTTTTCCTACCACATTGACAGGTGAATATGGTTTAATCTCTCCTTTTTTACCAATTGGGGTGGGACCAAAAAACAGGCATATTGCCTTTCCACTTGGCCAATAAGCAACATCATTAAGATCAACTAAGGCTTTTGCGTTTTCTTCAGCTTGAGAGATGGGGGATTCATCAGTATAGATCTCTTCTCCCCAGAGATGTGCATTAACTGAGAATGGTAATGAATCAAGAATGCTCTTACAAGTTTTAGGTGAATTAGTATCATTCAGTTCTACGGTTATATTTTCTAATTCTGGAATGCTGACAAGTATTTTTTTTTTCATGAGGTTAATTGTTTAGATTAAATACTCCCTAATTTTATGCATTATTATGGCAATGGATATACATGTCTACGATACTTATGTTAAAGCCAAAGATGGTCATACTATGCACTTTGATGTTATAACAAATGTACAGGATCATGACAAAGCAATTGAATATGCAAAACAATGGCTAGTAACAGTTGGTGAAGATGGAGCAACGGTGACAGGAGAAGAATGCAAATTTTGTCACACACAAGGATCTACAGAACCAGTTGAAAATGAAATCAAAGAAAAGGGATTCTTCATTCAAAAAATGGAAGGATGCCCATAAATTAATTTTTTAATTTAGATTTTTTTAAACTTTATTGGTTTCGTATTATTACCAATAGTTATGTTAGAAAAAAAATACTATCGCTCAACAATTGAGGGCGAAAAAAGCACTCAATGGATTTGTGGTTGTTTTGAAACCAAGGATGGATTTTTCAAATTTTGCGACAAACACGAAGACACATTACGCAAAGCTGTAGTGGCACAGATTGATGAGCTTGATATGACAAGAATTGAAAATTGATGTTTACAGTGCTATTATAGCTACAAATACGGAAACAAAAACTATTGATACTGTACTTAGTAATTTTATAACAGTATTTAGTGCAGGTCCAGCTGTGTCTTTGTATGGGTCACCTATAATATCACCAACTATTGCAACTTTGTGTTCTTCAGTTCCTCTTTCTCCCTTCATTTCTATGAGTTTTTTAGCATTATCCCATGCCCCTCCAGTATTTACCATATGATAAGCAAGAAATATGCCAGTAACTACTGCGCCCATTAACAAACCAGCCACTGCAGGAGGACCTAGTAAAATTCCAAGAACTATAGGAGCCGCAACAGCAATGCTTGCAGTTTTCCAAAGTTCTTTGATTGATGCGACAGTGGCTATATCTACACACTTGGCATAATCTGGTTTTGACTTGCCAGTAAGTATTCCAGGATCTCTCTTGAATTGACCTCTTATTTCGTCAATAAGCGTGAAAGCAGCACGTGAAACACCAGAGATTAATTGGCCTGTGATAATGAAAGGAATTAGACCGCCAACCAATAGACCTACAATAACTGCAGGATTTGTTAGTGAATAATCAAACGCGGTGTGAAAAAATTCTGCTGCTTCGTATTGAAAAGCCTGAATCATAGCTAAAGCAGCAAGTCCTGCACTAGCAATTGCAAATCCTTTAGTTATTGCCTTTGTTGTGTTTCCTACGGCATCAATTTGATCAGTAATTTTACGGTTTTCTTCTCCCATACCTGTCATCTCAACAATTCCACCTGCATTATCAGCAATGGGACCAAAAGCATCAATACTTAACACAATTCCTGCAAGACTTAGCATTGACATTGCAGTAAGCGATGTTCCAAATATTCCGTACAAAAGTGCTTGAGATGGATCCGGTGCAAATGAAGAGGCCAATGAAAATGATACAATAATTGCAACTACCAATGCAATCATGAAAGGACCTGTAGAACGCATGCCATGTATGATACCCATTAGAGTCAATGAGGCATAGCCCCATTTTGCTGACTCTGCAATTTCTTTGACAGGTTTGGATTTGGAATTTGTGAAACTATCAGTAATTTTTTGTATTACAGGTACAAGAATCACACCAACTACAGTAGTACCAAATAACGCATATGTAAGATCAGAGTTGCCAAGAAATAGATAAGCAAAGACGAAGTTTAGGGTGATTGCAACTGCCGCTGAAACGTAAAAAGACACGTTAAGAGGTTTCATAACATCAGTAACGTTTCTAGAGGTTATAGTGGCTGCACCTATTATGGAAGCAATTATTCCTGATGCGCCAACTAGAATCGGATAAAGTACAATGTCAGGAAATCCGATAAGAGCTGCAATCAACAAAGATGCTAACATAGTAACTATGTATGACTCGTAAACATCTGAGCCCATGCCTGCGGCATCACCAACATTATCGCCAACATTATCCGCAATTGTAGCTGGGTTTCGTGGATCATCCTCTGGAATATTTGCCTCAACTTTTCCAACTAAATCTGCAGCCATATCTGCCGCTTTAGTGAAAATGCCGCCACCAACTCTAATGAATAACGCAATTAAACTTGCTCCAATTCCGACGCCAGCTATCGTAATTGGATCAGGATATACAAGATAAAGTGATGCCATTGCGACTAAAGCCATTGCTGGAATTGTAAGACCCACAGTCGCGCCACCTCTGAATGCTAATACGAAAGTTTTTCCCAGTCCACTATTAGTAGAATTTGCAGCTCTTACTGCTGCCTTTACAGTAATTTTTAATGAAATTAATCCAGCCACCGCTGATAGAGCCGCGCCAACAGCAAATGCTATTCCGTTAGAGAAGCCTATGAAGAAGCCAATAATGACTGCTAATCCTATAGCTACTGGAATGATTACTTTCATTTCCCTTTTGAGAAATGCTGAAGCGCCTTCCTTCACAGCATTTGAAATTTCTAGCATCTCCTTGGTTCCAGGTTTTTGTTTGGAAACCCAAGCAGCAAAACCAGCCGCGACAGCAAAAGAAGCTATTGCTGCCCCAATTGGCAGCAGTTCAGAAATTTCCATGTTATACTTGCAATGCCTATACGTTGTAAATATAAATTATCAGGCAAAAATTTTTAGTAAATTCATTTTCTTTTTTGATATGGCAGGAACTTCTTTCCTCGCAAGCCTTGCCTGACAAGTTTGTTAAACCTCTTTCCATGACTTAGGTATGGAAACCTCTGGTGGATCAATTCATGCACGATTGTATTCTCTAGATCCATCTCACTTGGAATTTTCCTGACATTTATGAATATGAGATTTTGCTTATTGTATGAGAGACCCAAATATTTGTAGGCTGAAGTACGCGCACCTTCCGTCATCTCCCTTGGCATGTCAAGAACCTCACGGGTAGTAAGAAGTACTTTTGGCTCTTGAATGGAAAAGCGGTTAGTATAGATTCCAACCTTTTCATAAATTCTAAGTCTAAGGTCAGGATCTAATTTCATACAATCTAATACCAGAATGTTAGTTTATCATATGATGTCAATTGTTGTTTTGATCTTGGTTTACCTTTACAAAGTAGTGTCATACCACTAAACTTCAACTAAATTATATAATACAAAGGCGATAATGAACTCACTTACCATAATTTTTATTGTTATTTTGACTCAGTTTTCCAGTTGAAACCGATATTCCAGCTAAGTACCAGAAGATACGACGAAGAGATCACTCTTGTAAAAAAGGCTATGGAAGAACTTGAAGGTAATTGCAAAGTAAAAGATGGTTTTGAGATTAAGGAACCATTTGCAAAGGCAGGTTGGACTTTTTTCAATCTTGTTCTAAGCACGGAGATGACATCTGTCATAGAAAATTCAGGTATGATGGAAAACGCAGCTGGATTTAGAATAAGCGAGCAGTTAAAAAATTTTCTCGGTCACTTTCTTGAATCAAAGGGCAGCAACGTAAGAATCACGAAAATAGGCTCATAAATCTAATACATTATTTTTAATGAAAATTTTCACGAACAATACTTTACATAATTTTTCTTAATGTAGGGTCAGAGTTTAGTAGTGTAATCATAAGTCATACAGCCACCGTCTCATCATCCCCTAGTTCATTACATCAAGTATTTTTTGAACTTTTGCCTGTATTTCAGGCGTGATATGGACAATTACTAAACCTTCATTCGGTTGACCATACATCACGACAGAATTTTCAGGTGCAAAGATGCATACAGGTATAACAAGTAGATCTTCTTCCCCATCTACAATAATTCTAACTGGTGGTTCACAGGAAAATGCTTTTTGAATAACTTGCATGCTTTCTTCGGTTATTTCACCAGGTGGGTTTTTGCAAAAAAGTTTCGTGTTTATTGCATCATCTACAGGAACTAGTCGCTGATTGCGTTTTTCAAGACCATCAATTATTTGTATTTGTGGTCTAAGACCCAATTGTACCATATTTTCAGTTGTCCTATCTCCTACTGTAATTATAACTGATTCAGCAGAAATTTTTTTTATGATATTTTCTTTGTTTGGATCATTGTCACTGATTAAATTTCCTAGTGGGGTTTTAAGCTGATCACGAAGATCATCAGGTAGTTGCAAGAAAATCTAACTAGTTGTTGGAGTTGGCTGGTATTGGTTTATTCCGAATAGATGATGCATGATTTCAGCTTGTGAATGTTGTTCTAACTCAGCCCAAGTTTTGTTCTCCCACTCTGGGGTCGTATGCTGCAAGTCCTCATAAAGTATGGGG
This sequence comes from Marine Group I thaumarchaeote, assembly GCA_013390765.1. Taxonomy (GTDB): domain Archaea; phylum Thermoproteota; class Nitrososphaeria; order Nitrososphaerales; family Nitrosopumilaceae; genus Nitrosopelagicus. The sequence goes on from JACAST010000004.1 coordinate 11,257, forward strand.
TGTTTGCTTAATTGTTCCTTTTTTTCTTCAAGAGATAAACCATCCCATTTTGTTTCTGCTTCCGCTTCTTCCTTCATCTTATAGTATTGAATACTGCACTGTGCTGCAACATTTTTAGCAGCTGCAGTAAATGCTTCAGCGCTTGGAGAATCAGGATGTGTAATCATGACAGGCTTTCCCAAATCAGATCCTTCCATGATTCCTGAATTGAGTGGTATCGAACCAAGGAATGGCATGTTATGCTTTTTACTAATTTTTTCTGCACCACCCTTACCAAATATGTAATGTTTTTCATTGCACTTTGAACACTCAAAATAACTCATATTTTCAACAACACCCAGCATTGGTACGTTAAGCTTATCAAACATTCCAATTGCTTTACTAGCAACACTACTTGCTACATCCTGCGGAGTTGTAACAACAAGAATTCCTGTAATTGGAATTGTTTGTGCCAATGTTAATGGTATATCACCTGTACCAGGTGGTAAATCAACAATTAGATAATCTAAATCAGTCCAAAGAGTATCAACTAAAAACTGTTTTACAATTCCAGATATGATTGGACCTCTGTAAATTGCTGCTTGATGCTCCTGCTCTGCAAAAAAAACCAAAAGACACAACCTTAATGCCCTCATATTCTGGTGGCACTAATTTCCGTTTTTCTTGATCCATCTCTACGTTCATTTCAGTTCCCTTCATTCCAAGCATTAGCGGTATGCTTGGACCATAGATGTCAGCATCTAACAAACCAACTTTAGATCCTGTTTTTGAAAGTGCTAAAGCAAGATTTAATGCAACAGTAGATTTTCCTACTCCACCTTTTCCACTTGCAACAGCTATGATGTTTTTAACGCCTTTCATTAATTCATCTGCATCCAGTGATCTTCCTTCCATTACCTTTGCAGTTACATTCATGTCAAGATTGTTAATTCCATCAAGTTCATCTATTGCCTTACGAACATCTGCTTCTATCTCTTCATTAAATGGGCATGCTGGTGTTGTAAGCTCAAGTGTAAACTTTAGATTGCCAGAATTAAGATCCAAGTCTTTGATCATTCCCATTGAGACAATATCCTTGTTTAAGTCAGGATCAATTACAGTGGAAAGTTTATTGATAACATCATCAACGCCAACCATAGCGCAAAATTTACCTATACTTTATTTAAAGATAGGCAGATTTAGCTTGGCATAATTTGAAAATTGCAATTCGCGTACAAACCAGGTAAGGTTTTCCAAAAGGTTCATTAGGTGCAAATAGCCACCACTTGAAAGTGTTTTCTGTTTCTACGCTGGAAGATATTGTTAGGATACCTCCTAGTCTTTTTGGTACATCGTTGAATAAAGCAGCAATCAACATTCTCAAGTCAAAATATGAGAGTATGGTTAAATCCGATTTAGGCTACATCATAATGATCCTGAATGCAGATGTTGACCCGATGGGAAAAATAATTGCTGGTGATGGAGCTACATTTCATCGAATTACATTTGATGCATTAACATTTTATCCAAAACTCCAAGAGATAATCTATGGCGAACTTGTAGATATTACTGACTTTGGTGCATTTGTTAGAATTGGTCCTACTGATGCATTACTACACCTGTCACAAGTGATGGATGATTATCTAAAAAGTAATATTGCTTCTGGTGTCATACTTGCGAATCAAAGTGGACGAACGCTAAAAATTGGTTCTACAATCAGAACAAGAATTACAGCTGTGTCAATTGGTAAGGCATCAACAATGGGAAAAATTGGAATTACATGTAGGCAACCATTTTTAGGTGCAGATGAGTGGATAGAGGAAGATCTTAAAAAAGCCAGTGGTGTTGATGAAAAAGAAAAAAAAGTAGAAAGCAAGAAAGAAAAAAAAGTAGAAGTCAAGAAAGAAAAAAAAGTAGAAGTCAAGGAGAAGTAATATGGTAAAAGAATTAGCATGTAGGAAATGTAAATGTGTTACCACAGGTAAGGTCTGTCCAGCATGTAAATCGTCAGACCTAACTCAATACTGGGAGGGAATAGTTATAGTAGCAAATCCAGAAGAATCTAGAATTGCAAAGACCTTGAAAATAACTGTAAAAGGGAAATATGCGCTTAAGGTAACTTAAGTTGGGTATCAATATTAAAAAAGAATTATTACGATATGTTTCCGAAGATGTTCAGAGCGGTGATATCACAAGTGTGTTATTACCAAAAAAGAAGATTAAAGCTAAAATTATTTCAAGAGAAGAGGGTATTTTAGCTGGTGTCAGATTTGCAAGAGAGATATTCCATCTAAAAGGCTGTCATGTTAGAATAATGAAAAAAGATGGTATTAGGTTAAAACCAAACCAAGTAGTTTTAGAAGTATCGGGTAGTGCAAGGACGGTTTTGTCATGTGAAAGAACAGTCTTAAACCTGTTATCAAGAATGAGTGGAATTGCTACACACACCAGTTTTCTAGTATCAAAAATAAAAAAAATAAACAAAAAGACAAGCCTTTATTCAACAAGAAAGACCGCGCCAGGACTCAGATATTTTGACAAGGAGGCTGTTAAAATTGGTGGGGGACACAAGCATAGAATGGCATTGGATGACATGGTTATGATAAAAGATAATCATTTGTTAGTATGCAATTCAATAGAAGATATCATCAAGAAGGCACGAAAACGACATAAACATGTTGAGGTAGAGGTAGAAAATCAACAGGATGCTATACTTGCTGCAAATTGTGGTGCGACAATTGTTATGCTGGACAACTTTTCTCCAGCGCAGATCAAAAAAACAATTGCTGCTCTTCAAAAGAAGAAACTACGTAATAAAGTAAAATTGGAAGCATCTGGCGGAATAGGTTCCAAAAACATTGCTGCATATGCAAAAACCGGTGTTGATATAATCTCGATTGGTTCCATTACAAACTCTGTTACTGGCTTAGATCTTAGCCTTGAGGTTTGCGCTTCGCCAAAAAAATAGGCATTACTTTTTAGCTAATTGAAAGCATTCTTTCAATTGCTAAACGTGCCTTATCTGCAATCTTTTTTGCAACCTTCACTTCATATTTTTCATCATATAAAGAACGGTACACTTTGTCTAGTGTAATCATCTTCATGTACTCACATTCTGCATTTTCTGAAGCAGGGATGAATGTTTTTTGTGGGTTTTGTTGCCTCATTCTGTATAGAATTCCAGTCTCAGTTGCTACAACAAACTGTTGCGAATCTGACTTTGAAACATGCTTCATCATACCTTCAGTTGAAAGAATTTGAACCTGATGATTTTTGTAACTGCCTGATGCGATGTCATACATCATTGGCGTAGTACAACTACATTCTGGATGAACAATAAATTCGGCATTTTTCAGTTCAGCTAATTTTTTTTCAATATGATCGGGAGTAATTCCAGCATGAACGTGGCATTCTCCAGCCCAAATCTGCATGTTCTTTCTGCCAGTAATTTTTGAAACATAAGAACCCAAAAACATGTCAGGCAAGAATAAGATTTCCCTTTCCCTAGGAATTGCATTAACAACGTTGACAGCATTAGATGAAGTACAACAATAATCGAGCTCTGACTTTATTTCAGCTGTCGTGTTAACATAACCAACTGTAATCGCATCTGGATGTTCTTTTTTCCACTTTCTTAGTTGATCAATCGTAATAGAATCTGACAATGAGCAACCAGCTTCTAGATCAGGAATCAAAACTCTTTTGTCAGGGCTAACAATGGCTGCAGTCTCAGCCATAAAATGTACGCCGCAAAACAAGATCGTTTTCTGCTTTACCCTAGCAGCCTGCCTTGATAGACCGAGCGAATCTCCGACAAAATCAGCCACATCTTGAACTTCAGGCACTTGATAGTTGTGTGCCAGTATAACAATATCTTTTTCTTTCTTTAGCTTTAGAACTTCATCCTTTAACATGACCAAAAAAATAGGCTTTATGTAATCATTTAAAGGATAATGTATAGTGCAAATTTATCTTCAAAATCAATTTAATTGGCAAGTTTTGCCATCTACGTTCCTATCTGAACCTCTTTGGTGCAAATTTGCCTTAGAAGTTCTATAGCGGAAAGAATGGCAAGTCTACTTGTTTTCGGGTTTGTAGAATCTGGTATATTTTCAATAGTAAAAGAAAGATTACCAAACTTTCCATTTGCATTAATTTGATGCGTGTTTTTGTTTGTATTAGGATCCGCTACAACTCTAACACTCGTATTCTCACTACCTAAACCCACTAGACTTAGAAGCGCGGCTACGTTTACATTTTTAGGAAATAGTGATACCGCTTCCTTCGCTTTGCCATCAAAAAGAACTGTTGGTTCAGAAATTTTGTCAGGATTAATATTAGAATTGTCAAAAAATGGAGCGCCTTTGAAAGAATTTGGGTTTTTTGTAGTAACTAGAACAACTGATTCCAGTTCATCCTTTACTGCCTTTAATGCATCAAGACCGGCGATTGCACCAGATGGAAGGTATACGGTTTTGTTGAAGTCCTTACAGGCATCAGATATTACCTCAAAGACAGATTCGTCTAGCAAGGCACCTGCCGACATTATCATCAAATCTTTTTTGTTCTGAAGTATACTGACTGCATCCTTTCGAACGGCATCTTGTGATGCAGCCTCAACCACTAAATCAATTGGGTTTGAAGAGAGCAGGTGTGAGTTGGCAACAACTTCAGGCTTTAGTTTTAGCTTTGAAACTAGGTTGTCAGCCTGTGATCTTTTGACATCATATACGTGCGTAAGTGTAGCAGGAATTTTTCCTGAATCAATTGCAAGCGCAATTTGTGTCCCAATTGCACCACACCCCAATAGACCAATCCTTTTCAAATCGATAAAATGCAATTGCGATTATAATTAAACTCTGAGATAAAGGCGATAATGAACCAATAATATTTTAAAAGATACCAATTCTACCTTAAAACATTGCCAGAACATACTAAAGATTGTGAGGAAAGAACCACTAAAGGATTTAGGCATGATAACTGTTTTTGTGAATGTCATGACAAAGGAAAGTATGATAGCAGTAATGAACCAAAAGATTAGTTAGGTTATTCTGATATTACCCGAAAGATGATTTCAAGCTAATTTTAACGGAGTAAATTTTACACCCCAATATTCATATTCAATAAAACCGATCTTGCTGTATGTTAAACAGTGTTCTTAAGGATGCAATCAAAAAACGTGACGAAACGCTGTCAATTTTGAAAGGTCCAAAATTTGAACAAATAGTTAAGCAGGCTAAATCAAACTGGATATATTTTTCGCCCACAAAGCAAGATGTTGTTGTTGCTGGCATTGACAGTAGCTTCAATAGCACAAAATTTCAGGGTGCGGAATTATGGGCAGTAACGGCAGTTTCTGTCAAATCAGATGGTGAAATCCTGGTTGATTTGCACGAGCATGGTCTTGATTCTAACCCGGAACTTGCATCACTTGCAAGTAAGATGGAGATTGATGCCTGTCTAAAATCAGTTGATAAAGCTGAATTGGTCCTAATGGATGGGTCGCTTTATTCTCAATTTCTAACAAGGCAGAAATCATTAGCGAATTCACTTGTTAATACAATAAGAAAAAAGAATAATGTTGTTTTTGTCTCAAAAACGTCGAACACAAAAAAACAATTTGAAAATCTAGGTGCAATAGCTGGTGACATTTTCTATTACAATCATGCAACAATTTCTCCAGGATTTAGTAAAATTCACGAGGACCCAAAATTTGGAAATGATATGATTATCTCATCAGTTTTCGCTCGATTGGCAGAATCATTACCGTTGATCAAGATTGAACTTTTGGGCTCTGGATATGACAATGACGACTTTAAATTAATTTTTAACAAAATTCTAAAAAATAGTATTGGTGGATATCCATACGCACTAAAGCTTGCTCATAACAACTGTAAGATTTCAAATAAAGATTTGTCAAAGCTTGTTAGTATTCATGGGCTATCAAACGAGATTGGCTCAAGGGAGGTTTTAGAATGACATTAGGATTCGTTATTGGTGAATCAAAGCCAACAATAGTAACGGCACAAACATCCAGATCACTTCCAATAGGAGAATACGTTATCATAAATTCAAATGATGGAAAGATTGTTGGTCTGGTTGAGAAATCAGTTGTATCAAGCGCTGCACTTCGTGATGTTAACAATTATGATGAGACTTTAGAAAGTATTGAAGTTGCAGCACTCAACAAACGCGATAAGAGTCATACTGCAATGATTAGGATTCTCGGATTTCTGGAATCACTGCAAAAAGGCAAGGCAATACTTCCTGCCATACCACCTATTCCGGGAACTGAAATTGTTAAGGCAACGAAGGACGATCTTGGCCAAATCTTTGGACCGGAAAACAAAGAGTGGATAAAAATTGGCAGCCTTCTGAGAAATCCCGAAATAGATTCATTGATTAATCTCAACAAGATAGTTTCACGACACCTTGGAATTCTTGCAATGACAGGAATGGGAAAGAGCAACTTGGTAACACTGATTGCAAAACAAATTGCAAAACTTGACGGAACAGTAATCATCTTTGATTACCATAATGATTATTCTGGCTTAGACTTTCCAAAAATGAATGTCATTGACGCCAAAATTAACCCCAGACTGCTAGAGGCAGACACACTTGCAGATGTACTAGAGATTCGAGAGGGTGCTGATGTACAGCAACGAGTTTTGCGTCTTGCATTTACGCCAGAAGTGAAAGAGTCTGCAAATTTCTGGGAGGCATTAGACTCTCAAGTACAATACATTGGATCTAATCCTGACAGAAAAGAAGACAGACATTCTGCTGACAGGGTTCAAGACAAGATCGATGATGCCAGACACAGAGCGTCGGAGATTTTAGACCCTGACATGTCCAATCCAGTGGCTCTCATCAAAGAAGGTCGACTAAACATCCTAAACGTATCAGAGTTCACGGACAGACAGGCAAACGTTGCACTTGCCTACTACTTGCAAGAGCTATTAGCCGATAGAAAGGCAGCTGTAAATGCAAAGGGTGGAAAAACAAAATCAAAGAGAAATTACAGATTCAACACTCCTATTTTTGTCATAATTGAAGAAGCGCATGTATTCATTCCTAAAAATGAAGATGCAAAGGCAAAGTACTGGGCAGCAAAGATTGCTCGGGAAGGAAGAAAGTTTGGTCTTGGCTTATGTATAGTATCACAAAGACCTAGAGATATTGAGGCTAATGTTCTAAGCCAGATGGGCTCGCTAGCAGTAATGAAGATTGTACAGGAGGACGACCAAAGACAGATTGCATCTGCCGCCGAGTCCATTAGTAGAGAATTCATTGGACAACTCACATCACTGAATATTGGTGATGCAGTTCTTGTTGGGCAGTGGGTAAACCTCCCTGCTATAGTACACATTGATGAAATGAAGGGAAAGAAAATTGGTTCTGATCAAGATGCAGTTGGTGAATGGGCTGTTGCAAAAAAGTTTGAGGAAGTTGGTGCAAAATCGTTGAAAGGTCTTACAAAAAGAGATTTCTAAATGAAGTTTTCACATATTTCTGATACACACCTTGGTCAATATCGCTCAAAGAAAGAAAGAGAAGATGACACTTACAATGCATTCAAACAGGCAATAGAAATTTCAATTAAGGATAAGGTAGATTTCGTAATTTTTTCTGGTGACATTTTTGATAAGGCCCAACCTCCTAATGATGCAATTTTACATATGATGGAACAGCTCAACCGTCTAAAGGAAAATGGTATCAAGTCATACTTTGTTTTAGGTGATCATGATCAACCAAAAGTCGAACAAAATGCAATTCATTGGCTGTATTCAAGCCTAACAAAAGTTTCTCACCATCTTGGTGATGGAAATCCAGTTTATTTCAAAAATGTGTTACTGGTTGGATTTGATTATCATAGTGACGGACATGATATCGAAAGCTTACAAGAAGAATTCAAGAAAATTGATTTGATTGCAAAAGAACATGATGGTCACAAAATAATTGTATTGCACCAAGGACTGAATGAAGCACACAGCTATGCAGGTCAGCTAAATGCTAATGATCTTCCAAAAAATTTTACATATTATGCAATAGGTGATATTCATGAAAAATTTGGTCCAAAAAAATATGGGTTTCTAGGTGGGCCGCTAGCTTATCCTGGTTCAACAGAAATTTCCTCAACGGAAGCGATTAAAGAAACAAAGAAAGGATTTTTTGAGGTTGATATTTCTTCTGCGGAGGCAATTCCAAAATGGATTGAACTTGACATGAGACCTAGATTTGAAATAAAAACCAGTGCTGATGAACTTCATGCTAAAATTGACGAAGTTATCTCAAAAATTGATGAAAAGCACAAACCACTTGTAAGTTTGAAAATAACCGATGTTCATGACTGGAAAAGTATACAGCAAGAAATTGCTAGGCTTGATGAACACATACTAGATAGATCAACAAATCTAATTTTTGATGAGAAACAATATCCATTATCACTTGAAGATACAGGAAACATTGATGAAGAGTTTAAGAGACTAGCGACAAAAAATGTCGGTCAAGAATTAGCTAATCTGGCATTGGAAACTCTCTATCCATCACTTAATGAAAATAATAGGCAGGAAGTAAAAGAAATTATCATAAGAAATTTTGAAAAGTTCAAAGAGGAGCACAAGGAATGATAACTTCTGTAAAACTACATAACTTCCTCTCTCACAAGGATACAGAATTATCTTTTGATAATGGAGTGACAGTTTTCATTGGTGAGAATGGTGCAGGAAAATCCAGTATTATAGAAGCCATCACATTTGCACTTTTTGGAAAAACTAGAAGAGGTGCTATAGAAGATATTATTCGAGATGGTGAAACCCAAGCTGTTACTCAGATATACTTTGAGGTGAATGGAAAAAAATATCAGGCTATCAAAAAAATTCATGGAAGTACTAGTCCCCAAGAATTACTTGATGATAATTCATTACCAATCGCAAAAGGTAAGGAAAAAGTTTCTGAAGAAATTAAAAAAATAATTGGTTTAGACTATGACACATTAGGAATTGCATCAATTGTCCCACAGGGACAATTAACAGAAATTATTCAAAGTGATAATGGAATTAAACTAAGGAGTCTAATTGACAAAGTTATTGGTACAGGAAAATATTCTGCTGCGGAAAAGGGACTTGGTGAAGGTATAACTGCATTTCGCGAATATCTTACTGAGAAATATAACAACACAGACGAGGATGTTGAGAATGTCCAAATGGAAATCAATCATGCTGAAAAAATTATCGCTAATTCAAAACCGCAAAAAGAAAAACTTGAGGAAATGGCAGAATCATTTAAAGAAAAAATAAAAAAATTACAAGAAAAAAAGGAACAACTATCAGTAAACTATGAAAAAATTATTCATCTAAAGGATAAGGAAGACGATGTTTGGAAATCTATCAAACAAGAAATTTCATCATTGGTAACTGATAATGAAGAACATTCTAAAATTATTCAAAGATGTGAAGAGTCTTTTGGTGTGATCAAGGCAAAATCAAAGATAGAAGATCTATTAAATTCTAAAAATTCCAAGAAAAAAGATATTGATCAAAAAATTTCTGAATGTGATGGAAAACTAGTAAAGTATAATGATAGAAAAAATATTGCATCAAACATTGAATTTTCTGATGGTGAATGTCCTATATGCCATACAAAAGATGTCACAGTAGATCCAGAATATCAAATAGAACATATCAAGCAAGAACTAAAAAAAATAGAGAGTGAAAAAACTAGTCTAGCGAAGGAATTATCAAACATGCAAGAACAAATTGATGAGATCAATAGCAAAATAAAAGATGTTGAATACGCAGAAAACACAATAAAAAATAGCCCAATTAAAAATAGCAAACATCTTGAAGACTGGAAAAATGATTTAAAATTAAATCAAAATAGAAATAATGTATTAGAAAAAATCATTGAATCGTCAGATTTATCACCAAAACTTGTTGAATTTATGCCTAATCTCAGCCAAACTTTTCTAGATATTGAAAAACTACAAAAAGAAATTAAGAATTTCAAACACGAAGAATATGACAAAGTCGAGCGGGAACTTCAAACTGTAAACTCTGAAAATCAAGAAATTCTCATGCGAATTGGTCAAGTAGCAGAAAAAATCAATTCTGCAGATGTAAACATTAAAAAAAATATACCTATTTTAGAAGAGATTAAACTTGCTAAGAAATATGTTGAAAACCTTGAAAAAATTAGAACTAGTATATTTTCAACAAAAAGTGAAACGATTATTGGTGCTAGAAATTTTGCGGTGGAAAGCATTTCTAGAAACGCATCACAATATTTGGAACAATTAAAAACTGAGATAAAACATCTTGAATTATTTCAGGATGGGACTTCAATTAAAATTCAATGTAATACAAATAATGGTCAACGACCAGTAAAAAATTTGAGTGGAGGTGAACAGGTTTGTGTAGCATTAGCTGTACGACTAGGAATGTCTGACTTGATGATCAAGTCGTCATTAAAAATAATGGTTCTTGATGAACCAACCGCCTATCTGGATAAAACACATTGTGAATATTTTGTTGACGCAATTCAACAACTAACTAGCTTTATGAACGAGAAACAAAATTTCCAATTTATTATCATAACTCATGATGAAGACATTTGGGAAAGTGCTAAAGTGGGTACTATATACAGATTTACAGCAACAAGCGATGGAACTGAAGTTTCTAGGCTTTAGCCGCCAGTAAGTTTAGCAAATTTTTCATTCTTGCTCAACTTTTCCATAAACTCCAGATTAGACAACGCAACAACTGCAGAGTCTCTCACTGGTTCGTCAGGATCATCCAGTGCCTTCTCAAGAGTTTCACGTGCTTTTTTAGAACCCATTACACCTAATGCAATGGCTGCCTCATGTCTGACAAACATACTAGGATCATTTTTTATTGCATCCTCTAATGGTACAATTCCATTACTGTAACACATCTGTCCCAATGAAAATGCAGCCTCGTGTCTGACAAGCTCGTTTGTATCATCCTTCAGAACTTTTGCAATGTACTGTACCTTGTCCTCACCTCCTATGTCAACAAGGATGCAAGTAGCACGGCAACGTATTACATAGTCGTCATGATCTAGCAGTTTTACAAAATACTGAGTGTCCTTCTTTTCATATCGCTCTTCCATTTCTGTCAGAAGATCGAGTCTTGATTGAGGAACAACAGTCATTCTGTATCGTTTGGAATCAACGTATATTACCCTATTTTTCAACTAGTAGGTTTTCGTCACTTTAAGGACGGTTGAAACCACTGCCAGATAAAATGTAGTTGCAATTGCTTCAGAAACTAGTGATGCCGCAAATGGCTCAATTTCTACTTCTAGAAAATAGAACATCAGGGACCACCTTATTCCAAGATAGACGATCTCGCCTATACCAAAGGATGAGGCTAGCTTGATCAGCTCCTTTTTGATGAGTTTGGGTCTCATGGCCTGGTATCGCTTCTTATTGTCCAGATAGAACAAACACCCAAAAAATCCAAAGAATACAGCGTATCCCACCATAATGGTTATTGTCGTATTGAGATAGCTCTCTTCCTCTGAGAGCATTTGGGCTACAAATGCTGAGATTAATGCTGATATTACACAGCAGGCTATGAGGTTCCTATTTAGCCTCAAAAGCTGTTGGTTTAGTTTCATCAGGACATTTAGTGTCTCCTCAAATTAAATCTAAGCCAAATGTGATAGTAAAATAGGGATTTTTAGCCTCAGATGGTAATCTCATTGATTATCAATGAAGCTAATCAATGGGGCATAAAAAAAATAATGGCTAAAACAACAGTAAAACAAGAGAATTTTATGAAAAATTTACAATGTTACATCAAAAAATATCCAATTATCATAAAAATCTAGGTTGATACTAAGTGGTTACCTTATATCACAATAAACCTATAATATAACTATGGCACAAATGCCGGCACTAATTCCAAAAGAGGTGGAAATCCAGAGACTGAAAAAGATCTGGTTGATCATCATCGCAATGGGATCTACTGCAGCATCAGTAGAGGTCGACAACTTTGTTGACGGTTCTCTACATCAGACTTCTATCAGAGACAGTGCATTTACTCCAGCACATTGGTGGTTATACTCTCACTTTGTAGCACTACCATTAGGTTGGGCAGCTGCTGCAATCTATGATAGAAAAGTTCCAATTCTCAGAGGACCAAACAACTCTATGAACACTGGATTAAAGATGACCATTCTTGGTTATTTGGCAACCATGTTCACAATTGGTATTAACGAGATGTGGCACTTTTGGTTCGTCGAAGAAATCTTTGCCGTACCAAACCACTGGATGTTCAATATGGGTGTAGTCGTAGCCTTTATGGGCGCTCTAGCATATGTAGTTAGGGTTTATGCACGACTGGTTGAGCTAGGTGCAGAAACACCAGGTGAAAACCCATACATTGCAGAAATGTACAAGATGGCCTTAGAAGGCAAACTGTACAGCAGATCCATCCCTTAGAAAAACGGAAAACAGAAAAGAAGGTTTTCCGCTTTCTTTTCTTTTTATTTTGTTAAAAAAATGAAAACAAGTTGTTGAAGTTATCTTTTTAGGTGTATAATTAAAAATTAGTTCATGTCAGTACAGATTGATCAAAAGGCTCCAAACCTCAAAGTTTCCAAGTGGGTACAAGGAATGGATACAAACATTGACAAACAAAATGATAACGTAGTTGTTGTTGAAGTGTTCCAAGTAAACTGTCCTGGATGTTTTACGTATGGAATACCAGAGTCTATAGAGATTCACAACAAGTACAAGTCAGATGGTGTTTCTGTTTTGGGTATGGCTACAGCTTTTGAGGATTTTGACAAAAATACTCTTGAAAATTTGCAGCTTTTGTTAGAAACTGGTGAGGTTGTTGGAGAAACCAAGAAAATGCTACAGGCAGACAAAATTCCTTATAAAATTCCATACCCAGTTGCGATGGACTCCTTGATAAAACAGTCCGATGAAGTTACCAAGGAAAAGATGGATTCCTTAATCAAAAACCAGATACCTAACTTTGATGAGCAACCAGAAGATTACAAAAACCAAATCTATGATAGAGTAAAGGATTACTTTATGTCAAAAGAATTTTCGGCAGAAACGTTTGAGATGTATTCTTTACAGGGAACACCATCAAGTATACTAGTTGATCGTAAGGGTATACTACGTGATATTTCCTTCGGACAGAATGGGCTGTTAGAATCAAAAATTCAAAAATTACTTAATGAATAAGACATTGAATGTTTTCTTGATAATACGATAATAGAAATCACAGCTGCAGCAAGTACAATAACAGCAACTGTTCCAAATTCAGGAATAACATAACTTCCATAAACTTCTACTTTTTCTGTTTGTGCAGTATAAGGAATTATCAAAATTTTATTCTCATATTTTACAGAATCAATTTTTTCTCCGTCAACAGCCACAAGGAAGCCTCCGTCATTAAACGGCCTTATCAAAAAATCAGATGTAGTAACTGATAGCACACCATCTTCTGCTGTTTCGAGGTTAATTACAATAGAATTTTCTGCTGTTTTAGCAATGATGCTTGTCACTTTACCAGTTGTAATCTCAGTTGCTACCATATTAGAGAGATCAAGCTCTTCAGGTACTTCCACTGTCCCATCAGGTTCATGGAAGCCCTTTATGGTAACATCACCCTGATAAAATCCCGGTACAGTGAAGTAGACGTGCCAGTTTCCCATTTCGTCAAGACTTTGAAGATTAGCAATCTTACCGTCATCTAGATAAACTTCAAATTCTTCATTTATGGAACTCTGGGGAAACTCAAAGCTGGCGTTCAGTTCTCCTACAAAACTGTTTAGCGTATCAATCTCAAGCTCTGTACTATCAGAATTGAACTTACTATTCATAAAGGCAACACCTGATTCATACCTGAATGTATACTGCTCGCCGTTTCTATCAGCGTTAAGTGGAAGTATGCTTTCATCTCCAAATGCAAAGCAGCTGTAAAGATCTATTTTGTTAAAAATTTTAGGATCAGGTATCATTTCAAATTCCAAAATTTCTCCAGGATGCATTATAGCAAATCTTTGAGAACTAGCAACATCTAGTATCTTTTCATTTTGATCTTTGATCAAAGCATAAATCCTAAAGTTTTGAAATGTATTATCCCCTGCATTTTTTATCTTGCCAGTCATACGACCATCGTCATGCAAAATCAAAGAGCTGTCATATAATACATAGCCAGCCTCAAACTTGTATTCTGTTCGTTTGTATGATATTTGCGGTGGTTCCAAAACTGGGTTTTCAGTAGTTATCTGTGATAGTTTTAACTTAAGCGGTAACATTTGAGCTGGCATGATTGGAGAGAATTTGTATTCCTGAGAAAAAATATTGCCGCCATCGTTTACACTTACAGTGATCGTTGGTATTACTGGATACATTTCATTGTTTTTCACACCGCCTATAACAGTATAGATACCATCATGATCATAAAAGCCGACATACTCATGGTCTGGAATGTACACCTCTCCACTTGCAAAGGCTGGAATTATAATAAGAAGCGTAATTGCTGTTGACGCAAAAATTAACTTATACATGTGTATTATCGAATTTTTCTATATTTACTCTTTTTCCAATCTTTATTATCAGAACGACTGGAGCAACAAAATACATTCCAATGTTTAGTAATATGACACCAATACCATATCCAAGCATCTCAGATTCGGAATCAATGTCAGCATACTGCAACAATGTAAGCGAAGTTAGAAGTGGAGCCAGTATCAGTTTGACAACTTCCTTGAATGTTGGGTTCTCCCTTTCATAGTCAGCTATTGCCGGACTAAACGAGTAATAGAAATGATTGAATCCTGTCATAAACGATGTTCCTGATTCTGTTTGGAGTACAATATTGTCACGTAGTTCTCGTAGTTGTTGTACTTGTGGAGCTAATTCAGAACCGAATGCTACTGTAGCTATTAGACAACCACCGCCATTAGATTTCTCCAACTCAACCCCGAGATATTTTGTTGCAGTAATATCAATTGTATTACCATTTCCATCAAATACTATACTGACAACAGAAGATCTGTCTGTTTTATTTACATTAGCTGAAATTTCTTCACCGTCAAGTAAGATAGTAAATTCACCATCAAACAAATCTCGTGGAATAATAATCTCGGCCACATTTTCTTTCTCGTGAACTGCATCTACGTTAAACTGTAACATCTTGTCGTGTGCGCTAAACGTATGAGATAATACTGTAAAATTTGCTGTAAAAGTAATTTCAAAGTTGTGTCCGTCAGTACTAATCATGTATTTATTTACAAATCCAACGTCGCGTAATGATACATCAACCCCAAACGCATCCAAGTTTGTGGTTATTAATAATATGAATGTGAAAAACAGAATAAACTTCAGACTAGTTCGCACGTTACAGAATTCTCTTTCTTATCTCTTTATCTTTGATGATGCTTTTGTGTGATTTATCCGCTAATATTACCTCAAACCAATGATACAAACTATCCTTATACAAAAAATATGAACCAAAAAGTTTCATGTTGGGATATCTTTCCAGTACCCTTCTCTCTGCAACCTGCTTCATAGAAACCGCAGCCTTGATTCTAGTTACACCAAGATGCTTTGGTCTCCTTCCACCGGTTGGTCGTTGTTTTCTCATTCCACCTGCTCCTACACGCATACGGACAACAATAATTCCCTGTTTTGCCTTATAGCCTAATCTTCTAGCTCGTGCGATTCTACTAGGTTTGTCTATTCTAGTAAGTGCGTTTTGTTTCCTCCAAAGAACTGCTTTTTCACGTAGTTCGGGAGAATTCGCTTTCCACATTTTTAACCAAACTTGGTCCTGTGCACTTTGCATGAAATGAAACTGTAAATACCCTTAATATTCGTAATAACAGCAGGAAAAAATGAAAATTGCTGGAATATTACTATCGTTATTGGTAATGCTGTCAATTTTACCAAGCCTTGGTCTGGCTTTTGCTGCACCAACAATTAGCATAGAGACAAGCCAAAGTGTCTACGAATACGGAGACCATCTGAATATAATAATTAAAGTTTCAGAGATCACAGGTGGTGATGCATATATTTACATCATCAATACGGAAGAAAGAAAAAGTTTGCTGCGTCAGTTGCCAATTTCTCAAGAATATACTGAAATCCCAGCACCATTTCCTATTGAATCTGGTTCTCCAATATGGCTTGTTGGTACATATGGTCTTGAATTTGAATATTCAGGAGCTAAATCTTCAACACAGTTTACACTTGAAGATACAGGAAATGTTGGATTACCACCATGGATAAAGGATCTAGCAAAGATGTGGGTAACAGATCGAATTACTGGAAAACATTTTTCTGTTGCTATTGAATACATGATAAATAGTGAAATTATCAAGATTCCTTATACTGAACCTGGAGAAGAAACGATATCATCTATACCAGAATGGGTAAAAAATAATGCAGGATGGTGGATTGAAGGAAAAATTTCTGATACAGAATTTACAATGGCTTTACAATATCTTGTAAAAACAGGAATTATTACAGTTAATCTATCTAAAGCCTAGTAATTAGGCAGTCTTGGTTCTAGAGCCTCTTGAAATCAAATAAAGTACAAGCATTATGGCAAATGCAATCAAGACTGTAAAAGTAATAGAATAAAACAATGAGGTAGATCCGACAGTAGGAACAGAACCGGTAGAAACAAATGCTGGTTCAACAGTGGTTTCGTCTAGCACACAAATACCGTCCTCAAGATGTGTGCCTGGTCCACACCCCTTAGCTAGTTCTTCTTCTAACATCACTTCTATAGCTTCTCCTTCTATAACTTCTTCTTCTATAACTTCTTCTTCAGATCCTAAAATAAAAGTGAAAGTTGTAGATGCGTTAGTATCTGAACCCCAACTCACAGATATGGTATAATCACCATCAAATTTCCATAAAGGGCCTTGGGCAGGAATGAATGTAGAATAAGAACCATCACTGTTAAGGGGAATTTGAGAAATGGTGATGATATTATTATTTGGAGCAATCAATCTTAGTGTAACATCAAAATTTTTGTATGGATCCGACTCGATATAATCAGAAACAGAACCTGAGACGCTTATCATTTCGCCTTCTTCATATGATGAAGAGTCAGTTGCAACAGTTATTGGTAGTTCTATTTCTAGATCTAGCCCTAGATGAGCTGAAACATGGACGGCATGAGCAATCCCATAGCTTTGGGATAATATTATAGCTGACAGGACGAAAAGCAGAATTGCCTTCATTTTATAATACACCACGAAGTACCTGTATTATCTTCTCTGCTATAATATTTGCAGCTAATAGCTGAGCTTCTTTTGTCTGTGCACCCATATGCGGTGTTGCAACAAAATTAGGAAGGGTTGTAAGCTTATTTCCAGTCGCAGGTTCCACCTCAAAGACATCAAGTGCAGCACCAGCTATATTTCCCTCCTTTAGAGAGTTATACAAAGCCTCTTCGTCAATGACACCGCCACGAGAAGTATTAATAATACGTGCGGTATTTTTCATCAGTTTTAGTTTTTCAGCATTTATCATATGATGCGTACTGTCAAGTAGTGGCACATGAAGTGAAACATAATCAGCACTTGATAACAATGTGTCAAGGTCAGCCTTCAAAAGACCTACCTCTTTTGAAAATTCTTCATCGATTGGAACCACGTCATATCCGATAATATTCATGTTTAAGGCCCTAGTAAGCCTTCCAAGTCTTTTACCAATGTTTCCTAGACCAATGATTCCAAGATACTTGCCCTTTAGTTCACTGCCAGCAAGTTCTTTTTTTATCCAGTTTCCATTGCGTATTTCTCTGTCAG
>JACAST010000033.1 GCA_013390765.1 Marine Group I thaumarchaeote
AGTAATTTTTCTTAATTTATTATAATTTCCTTTAAAACTACCAATCAGAATATTGAGATCATCAACTCCAAAATCAGATTTTGTATTAGTTATTGCAGTATGATAAACATCTTCTAGATTAATTTTTTTAATACTTGTTTTAGTTCCTTTAGAAAAAAGTTTTACGTATTGTTCGAAAGTAATACAGTCTGGACCAACAAGATCAATAATTTTATTTTTAAATTTTGTTTGAAGAACTGATTGAAGCAAAATTTTCACTACATCATTAATGTGAATTGGTTGAATTGAATAAGTCCCAGATCCTGGAATCTCAATTTTTCCTTTCTTAATTTGTTTTTTCAAGTATTTTGTAAATAGATCATCTTTTCCAACAATATACGAAGGTCTAAAAATTGTATAATTTAGTCCCGAATTTACAATTAGTCTCTCTGCTTTATGTTTAGAAATAAAATATCCTGATGAAGTATTTGCTGAAACACCAAGACCGCTTGTAAAAACAAATTTGCTGATTTTTGCTTTTTTACTTAAATTTACAATATGTTTTGTAAATTCAACATTTACCACATTGTAATCAGTATTAATTGACTGTTTTCCAGTCCCAACAAGGTGAATTATTGCATCTGAATTTTGGATTTTTGGAAGAAGGCTTTTTTCATCATAATTTTTTGAAACAATTTTTAACTCATTTTTAAATTGTTTAAAGTCATTTCGTGATATTGAAATTAATTTAATATTTTTTTCAGACAAATACTTTCTGAGATTTTTTGCAACAAATCCACTTGCTCCAGTAATAACTATCTGATGACTTTTAACCATAAGAATCACAAGTTATTTTTAATTTTAAATCTATTTAGAAGATTTTGAACGTTAAGCAAACAAGAATTAATACAGTAAAATGAATACAGCAGATGTGGAAGAAAAAAAGACAAAATTAAGAACTGGTTATACTACTGGAAGCTCAGCAACTGCTGCAGCTAAAGCTGCACTTTTATCAATAATTAATCAACAAAAAACAGAAAATGTAGATATTACATTACCTAAAGGAACTTTTATTCAAATTCCAATACATTCTTGTGAATTTGAATCGAATAAAGCAAAATGCTCTGTAATTAAAGATGGGGGAGATGATCCTGATGTCACTCATGGCGCAGAAATAATAGTTAAACTGTCATTTACAGAAAAAGTAAACGAAATTGATATTGATGGTGGAGAAGGAGTAGGTACAGTTACCAAGCCTGGTTTAGGCTTGGAAATTAATAAGCCTGCAATTAATCCAGTTCCCAAAAAAATGATTGCTGAAAATTTAAGGAAAGTTGGAGAAAAAATTCTTGTAAAAAAAGGAATTAGAGTTGTGATTTCAGTTCCTATGGGAAAAGAGTTAGGACCTAAAACAGATAATCCAAGACTAGGAATTAAGAATGGAATTTCAATTTTAGGTACCAGTGGAATTGTTATTCCATTTTCTACAGCATCTTATGCAGCGTCAATTAGACAGAATTTGGATGTAGCGATTGCAATGGGGAATGATACAGTAGTGCTAACAACAGGTGGAAGAAGTGAAGATTTTGCAAAGAAGATTGTTGATTTGCCAGAACATTGTTTTGTACAGATGGGTGATTTTTCAGGATACACAATTCAACAGTGTAGTAAAAAAAATATCAAAAAAGCATATGTTGTTGGTTTTATTGGAAAACTTGCAAAGATGGCTACAGGAGTAAAACAAACTCATGTTAAAGGTTCAAAAGTAGATATGAATTTTCTAGCAGAATTAGCAAGAAGATCAAATGCAGAAGAAACAGTAATTGAAAGTATTAAAAAAGCAAATACAGCAAGACATGTTTCTGAAATAATTCAAGAAAATAATGTTAAAGGATTTTTTGAATTAATTTGTAGTGAGACGTATAAACATATGAGAAAATATTCTGAGGAAAAAGTTCCAATTGATGTGATATTATTTGATTTTGATGGAAAGACTCTGGCTAGAAAATTAGGAGAGTAAGGTATTTTATGAAATTGAGAAAGTTTTGATTATGGAAAAAACTGCAGTACTTGCAATAACCAAAAATGGAGTCAGTATTGGACAAAATCTAAAAGAACTGTTTCCTGACTGGAGTATTTTTGCGCCTGCTAAATTGTCAAATGAGAATAGTGGAATAATATGGTATTCAGAGCCTACATCAGAAAAAATTGTTGAACTTTTTAAAAATAATAATGCACTAGTGTGCCTATTTTCTTTAGGTGCAGTAATTAGATTAATTGCACCACATTTGAAAGACAAAAAAACAGATCCAGCTGTTATTGTAATTGATGATAAAACAAATTTTGTAATTAGTGTATTGTCAGGTCATATTGGTGGAGCCAATGAGTTAACTCAAGAAATTGCAGAAAAATTAGGTGCATTACCAGTAATAACTACTGCAGCTGATGTTAACAAAACTATAGCAGTAGATCTAGTAGGAAGAGAATTTAATTGGAAAATTGATGATGAATCGACTGTAACTAAAATTAGTGCACATATGGTAAATGAAGAACCTATTGGTGTTTTCCAGGAAGTGGGCAAAAAAAATTGGTATAAACAATTACCAAGAAATGTCTCAATTTATGATAGTTTAGAAGACTTGAAGAAATCAAGTTCTAAAGCGTATCTCATAATTTCTGATAGAATTATTGATGGCGATTTTGTTAAAGAATCTGTAATATATCGTCCTCCAAGTTTAGTAATTGGTGTTGGATTACATGGAGACACTTCAAAAGAAACAATCAGAGAGGGGATTGAACATTGTTTGGAAAAATTTAAGCTTAGTTCGAAGTCGATTGCAAAGCTAGTATCAATAAAAAAACCACAAGATGTTCAAGGACTAACAGATATTGGGAAGGAAATGGGAATTCCTGTAGAATATGTAAACAGAGAAGATTTAGCTGAGATTTCTGCTCCAAATCCTTCAGAAACTGTAAAAGCATTTGAGGGAACTGCAAGTGTATCTGAAGCTGCTGCCATCAAGGTTTCCGGAGGAGAATTAGTTGTAGAAAAGCAAAAATTCCCGCCAAATTTGACTATAGCTATTGCGAGGATTGTAAATTGAAGCGTGGATTATTACTTATTGATAGAGGAAGTAGAGAAAGAGAGGCATCTGAAGAATTAGTGACTATTTGTGAGAGAATTAAGGCAAAAGGGGACTATGTATTCACAAATTTTTGTTTTTTAGAGGTAATACCACCATATATTCAAGAGGGAATTACTAAATGTCTCAATGAAGATATTGATTCGTTAACCATAGTCCCTTATTTTTTGTATCCTGGCAAAAAAGTAAAAAATGCAGTTACTGATGTAATGAAGTTCCAAAAAGATACTAAAGTGAAATTTGTTGTTACAAAGCAAATGAGTATGCACAAAACTTTGGTCGATGTAGTTGAAAATAGAATATCTACGACACTCAAAGAAAATCAAGTAACTCTTCCAAAAAAAGATATAGATGTGATGATTATTGGACATGGTAGTAAAGATCCTAATGCACAAATGTCACTAAACTATATAGTAAATGAACTAAAAGATTCCTATAGAAATGTTAGTAGATGTTGGTTAGAAATAGAACAACCAGATATTTTTGAAGGAGTAAAAAAATGTGAAAAAGATAATCCCGAAGTTCTAGTAATTGTTTTTTATTTTTTACATGAAGGAGCACATGTAAAAACTGACATCAATAATGATTTAACGCCAGCGCTTGAAAATTCTAATCTGAAAAAAACCTACATTACAAAACATTTGGGAGTAGATGAAAAAATGATAGATTTGATAATTGAGAGAGCAAAAGAGGTAGAAGATGCAAACTGAAAAAGGTCAATCAATTGAAGATGCAAGTATGCAGATGATTGAAGATGAAATTGGCACTCATCAATATAATGAAAAACAATGGCCTATTGTAAGAAGAGTTATTCATTCTACAGCAGATTTTGATTTTGCAGGTAAAAATAAGATAATTTTTCAAAAAGATTCTATTGAGAGTAGCATGAATGCTTTGAGAAATGGTTGTAGTATCATAGTTGATGTTAATGGAGTGATTGGGGGATTGAATAAACAAAATCTCAAGGATTTTGGAAATAACATAGTTTGTAATATTTCAAGTCCAGAAATCATGGAATTGGCAAAAAAGGAAGGAAAAACACGCTCTCAAGTCTCTATGAGAGCAGCCATATCTGATATTGATGGAGGAGTTGTAGCTATTGGAAATGCACCTACTGCCCTATTGGAAGTAATCCAGATGGTAAAAGAAGGCATAATTAAGCCTGCATTGATTATTGGAATTCCGGTGGGATTCATCTGTGCTGCAGAATCAAAAGAGAAATTAGCAAAGTTGGAAAAGGTGCCATTTATCACTAACATAGGTAGAAAGGGAGGCAGTTCATCTGCATCTGCAATAATTAATGCAATTTTTAAATTAATTAGAGCAGAATCATCTTCTTGAGTACTTTATGCAATTTTTAATAAAAATTTGGGCATAGTTTGAGCTATCAAAATAGAGATGACCATACGAAGCAAGGGTATTGTATTGCATCATTCCATCTTGATGGTTTTTGATACCTTTACCAATTTCCAAGTCATAAGCAAATTTAGAATCAGAAGAGACTGAGTCCAATTGTGAATAATGAAATTCATGACCTTGAATATTATGTGATTTTTCTGAGATGAGTGTTTTGGCAGTAATCTTTCCTTTTGTGTAGTTGAGTGTCATTTTCTCTGTCATTTTAGTTTCAGCATCAAACACACCAACCATTTTGTGTTTTTTGTTCTGGTTAAAAATAGATTTTGTAAGATACATTAATCCGCCACATTCAGCATAAATTGGAAGGTTATCTTCAGCCAATTTCTTAATAGTTTTTTTCATAGTTTGATTTTTTCCAAGTAAATTACCTAAAACTTCAGGAAAGCCACCACCAATGTAAAGCCCATCACATTTTGGAATTTTCTTATCTTTCACGGGACTAAAAAATTTTAGATCTGCGCCTTCACGTCGTAATGCTTCTAGATTATCTTGGTAATAGAAATTAAATGAAATGTCGAGAGCAACTGCAATTATAGTTTTTGTTTTTTTATGAACAGGTTTTGTTTTTTTTGGAAGATCAGTTGTATTTTTTAAAATTTTAATAATTTGATGAATATCTAAAGATTCTGAAATTATTTTTGAAATTTTTTCAATCTTATTTTTTAGAGTTTTGTTATCTAATGTTGAAATTAATCCAAGATGTCGTGATTCTAAATTTAGTAGTGGGTTTCTTGGAATTACACCAAGAATTGGAATTTTAGTTTTTTTCAATGCACTTTTACATAAAATTTCATGCTTTTTGCTGCCAATTTTGTTGAGAATGATTCCAGAAATTCGAGAATTTCTATGAAATTTTTGAAAGCCTAGTACAATAGCAGCAATAGAACGAGCAGTTTTGCTTGCATCTAAAACTAAGAGCACTGGAGATTTTGTTATGGAAGCTACATGATGAGTGCTTGCATAATTAGAATCTCCACTAGAACCATCATAATAACCCATTACACCTTCAATAACAGATACATCAGACTTTGAATTGGAAATAAAATTATTCAGAAGTTGATTCTTTCCCATCAACCAGACATCCAAGTTGTATGTTTCACGTTTTGAAATACTTGAAAGATAACTGGGATCAATATAATCAGGACCTACCTTAAATGGTTGTACTGAATAACCTTGTTTTTGTAAGGCATGGATAATAGAACATGTTATGGATGTCTTACCAACCCCGCTTGTAGCACCTGCCAATATGATTCTTGGAATTTTCAATTGCATGATTAGAATCATTTTTTATTTAAATTGGTTTATTTTCGAGAAATGCTCAATGTTTTTAGTAAGATTATTTGAATATTGACTATGGAAAAAGATGGTTTAACCATTGTTTATACTGGAAAAGGTAAAGGAAAAACAACAGCAGCTTTAGGAATTGCGTTAAGAGCTACAGGTTATAAAAAGAAGATTTGTATGATTCAGTTCATTAAGGGTTCGTGGCATTATGGTGAAATGGATTCATCTAAAAGACTTGAACCTGAATTTGAAATGATTGCTGTAGGTAAAGGATTTGTAGGAATTATAGACGATAAAAGTTCAAAGGAAGATCATAAAAAAATTGCCGAAGAGGCAATTAGGATTAGTAACGAAAAGATCCATTCAGGGAACTATGATATTGTCATTTTAGATGAAATTAACTATGCAGTAAATCTTGAATTAATTTCAGTGGATGATGTTCTAAATTTAATCAAATCAAAACCGCTAGAAATGGATTTGGTGCTAACTGGAAATTATGCAAGAAACGAAGTAATTGAAGTAGCTGATCTAGTTACAGAGATGAGAGAAATAAAGCATCCATTTCAACGTGGTATTAAAGCTAAGAAAGGAATTGATTTCTAACGAGCAACATTAATTTACACACTTTAGGATTTTAGAAGAAATGTCTACTGAAACTCAAGAGATGCCTGAACAAGGAGAAATTGTTCTTGCTACTGTCACCAAAGTAATGGATCATGGGTCTTATGTGACATTAGATGAATATGACAATATCCAGGGATTTTTACACATTTCAGAAATTGCCCCAGGTTGGATTAGATCAATAAACAGATTTGTCAAAGATGGAGAGAAAAAAGTTCTACTTGTAAAGAAAGTAAATCTTAAACGAGGAGATATTGATCTGTCATTAAAACAAATCTCAAAAGATCAGAAAAAACAAAAACTAAAGGAAGTTAAAAAATTCGAAAAAGGTAAAACGTTATTACAAAATGTTAAGGAAAAAGCAAAATTATCGGATGGAGAAGTTGAAAAATTAGAAGACAGTATTTATTCAAAATTTGATTCGGTTTATGATGCATTCATAGAGATTGGAAGGAATGGAATTGGGTCTGTAAAGGAACTCAAACTTGCAAAAAAAACTGCAGATGCGATTGAGGTAATTTGCTCTAAAATAAAACTCCCATCAGTTGAAATTAGAGGAATTTTGGAAATTACAAACGAAAAATCAGATGGGGTAGAGATTATTAAAAAAATCTTAATAGATGTACTAAAAAAAGATTCTACTATTGATATTACATATTTGGGAGCACCAAAATATAGACTATCAATAACTTCAGATAATTTCAAATCTGCTGAAAAATTACTAAAACCAATCATTGCTGAAATTCAAACTGACATAGAAAAGAAAAAAGGTTCATTCAAATTTACTAGAGAAGAGTCAAAGAAAACCAGAGAAAATTAAGATGAGATTTCAATTAAGAAAGTGTTCAAAATGTAATCATTACACACTGAAAGGAAAATGTCCTAAATGTAATGAAGAAACAATTTCTGTACATCCAGCTAAATTTTCACCTGATGATAAATACATGAGATATAGATTAGCTGAAAGATATAGCTAGAGTTTTAGGAAGTTAAATTGTATTCCTTGTTAACTTCATAAATAAAAATACCAATCAACGGTCCAACTTTTTCTTCAATAAAACTTGGAGATGCATAAACCAAACGTAAAGGTCCATTTCCATCAGAGGGATATTTGATCTCCTTAACATATACAGGTTCGAATCCAGGCAGATAAGTTGAAAATTCTTCAGTAGTTTGGAAATTAACATAGGTTACAGGTGTAAATGGAAACATTTTTCCAAGTAGAGTATTATTCCAGAAATAATCAGTGCCACTAAGACCATCAGAAAATAAATATTTAGAAAGATCTTCATCTGCAATTCTCATAAACCATTGTTTCTTTGATTCATCTCCTCCCCCCTCTAAAACATAGAGTGGTTCTACTGAATTAATTCCTAACTTTTGACCTGCAACAAATACTAAAACATAATCAGCCTGCATTTTATTAAGAGAAATCCATGCATCATCAGGATTACTGAGTAACATTTTTGCAATATTTACAATGATATTAGTATGAATAGTTGAATTATCAGCTAATGAAGCTCTTTCTGCTTTAGTTTGAATCCAATATCCATAATCCCACCAAGCAGCAATTACTGCATCTTCTGGAGTATTATTTTTTATCCACTCCATTGAATCTAGCCAATCAGTGGAAATTATTGGAAATACGGTTCCACCATTAAGAATCGTAGGAGGAACTTTAGATATAGCAAATACACTACCACCTACTGGAAAAATCATAGGAATTAACAATAGAATGATGATTCCTACGACATATGATAGTTTAATCAATTTACCAATGGGTTTTTTGGCTTGAGGTTTATTTTTGAAAAATTCTTTTGTTAGAGCAGCCAAACCCAAAGATGCTAAGACAATTACAGCAACTGATCCAAATACTTCTAGTCTAACAAAAGTAGAACTTACGTATACCCCAACAATTCCTAAAATTAGTGAGAATGACAGCATATCATTTTTAATAAAACTGGAATTTTTATTTTGAATATTTTTAATAATTAACCAAATTCCAATGCCTGAAAAAATCATTAAAACTGAATGAAACAGAAACGATTGTTCAAGTGTTGTCGTTGCATGTTCTGATATAGAATCTACTAATGGATCGGTTGTAGTCAAAAAAGGATTCAAAGCATTAAGATATCTATGACTAGGTAATGGTAAAAATTGAGAATCAGAATTAACGATCATAAGACTTGGGACAATTATTAAAAGTGCCACCAAAAATAACAAACCATTTCTTGTTTTATTTTTTAAACTTTTGTTTTGAATAAAAATACAAGATACTAAAAATAGAGTAGAAACTATTAATGAAATTCCTCCCAATCCAAAAATAAAATTGGAACTTACTCGTTCAAATCCCAAAGAAGCTAAAATTGTAGTAATTGTATAAAGAGGAATAGCCCATATGATGAATTTGTGATCAGTTCTCAAAAATGGTAGTGCAAGGAAGAAAATTCCTAATGGGATAATAAAGAATTGATTTCCTCCCCAAGTTGAAATAGAAAATGTGGTGAAAATTCCAGCACCGATGAGTTTTGCAAAAGCTATTTTTTTGTTTTGAGAATTTATTCCACTTAGTAGAAAATAGACTGTCAAAAGACCGAAAAACAGTCCTAGAGGTTCTGATTTGAACCACCCAATTGGGCCTCGAATAAGTATTGGTAATGAAATAGAAAACAACAGAGCAGAAAACAAGCCAGCAGTAGTACCACCTATGACTCGAACTAAGGCAAAAATAACAATTGCAGATAGAGAACCAAAAACTACTGGAAATAGTATAGTAAAATCATAAAGATCTGAGTCTCCTCCAAATATCCAATAAGTTATAGCAGCTGTTAGATGAAGCATTACTTGAGAGGTTGCAGATACATCTCTACCATGTGGATACCAACTTAGACTATCATTCCATTCAAAATATGCTCCAATTCCATTATCTACAACATACTGAGTAGCTCTATAATTAAAAAAAGGATCAAACTCATTTAATTCAAATCCAAAATCAGCCGCTTGCGAACGAAGTAGAAAAGAAACACTAAATGATAAAGCAAGAATTAAAATTATTAGAAGATGATTTAATTTTAAATTAAAATTACCTATAGAAACAAAAAAAGCT
>JACAST010000057.1 GCA_013390765.1 Marine Group I thaumarchaeote
ATGGAGATACTTCTCAAAAAGATAGAAGAAAAATCAGGGATGATCCTCCTGACATTCTAATTACAACACCTGAAACTCTGGTTATTTTATTAACACAAATCAAAATGCTAAATGCATTATCTGATTTAGAATGGGTTATAATTGATGAAGTACATGAGTTGCTAGCTAGTGAAAGAGGTTCTCAACTATCCTTAAGCATTGAAAGATTGGAATTAAATTCAAAATATCCACTCACAAAAATAGGATTATCTGCTACCGTTGGAAATTTTGAAGAAGCAGGAAAATTTGTTGTAGGCACAAAAAGAAAATGTCAGATTATTCGAGACAAATCACTAAGGAAATATGATGTAGAAATAAAGTATGTTGATGGAACAATTTCTGATGTTGCAGAGAAAATTATTGAATATGTCTCAGAACTAGATTTAGACTCTCCAATACTTCTATTTACTAATACTAGAGGCGAAGCAGAATTTTTAGCTTCAATTTTAAAAGAAAAATCTCCTATAGAAATTGAATTACATCACGGTTCTCTATCAAAAGAGGTTAGGGAAGAAACTGAGCTTACCTTACGAGAAGGAAAGCGTGGTATTGTTGTATGTACATCTTCACTAGAATTAGGGTTAGATATTGGTTCAGTTGAATTAGTAATTCATTATGGTTCTCCTAGACAAGTATCAAAGTTAATTCAAAGAATAGGGAGAAGTAGACATAATCTAAATACATCAGCCAAGGGGCTTATTATAACAAATAATCCTGATGATGAATTTGAAGCACGAGCTATACTTGAACGTGTTAAAGAAGGTTCAATTGAAGAACAAAAAATTCATGATAGTTCTCTTGACGTTTTGGCTCATCATTTAGTTGGATTATCAATGCAAATTGGAGAAATTCCTGTCGAGAAAGCCTTTGAACTTGTAACAAAGGCATATCCATTTCGGAATTTACAACTAGAAGATCTAATTGATGTATTGGATTTACTTGATTCAAACTATCTGGTTTTTTTTGATAGAACAAAAATGACTTATTGGAAGAAAGGACGTGCTTTCAAGTATTATTTTGAGAACCTTTCAACAATTCCAGATATTCTTAAATTCAAAGTTTTTGATAGTGTAGGCAAAAAAATCATTGGATCATTAGATCAAAGATTTGTAGGTGATTTTGGAGATTCTGGAAATATCTTTGTGTTAAAAGGCTTACAATGGAGAATACTAAATGTAGATGAAAAATCATTCACTGTAAATGTTGAGCCTTTTAGAAGTAGAGGAATTACTGTTCCTTATTGGGAAGGTGAAAGTATTCCAATTGATTACAATACTGCAAGAAAGGTGGGAGTTTTTCGTGCCCGAGTAAAAAATGGGTCACTCACACTAATCAATAAAACAATTGAAAAATTAAATTTTGATCAAATTCCTGATGAAAATCACATTGTTATTGAATCAAGTAAATCACAAGGTTCAATTGTAATCCATTCATGTTTTGGCACAAAAATAAATTCTACACTATCAACATTACTTTCTTCCATGTTATCTTCTATATTGGGGTCTATTGTTGACTCTCGTTCTGATGGTTATCGAATTGTTTTATCTTCTAGATCAAGAATTTCTGAAAAACTTTTTCTTCAAGTTCTAAAGGAGAATTATGATCTTCATTCAATGGTTACTGCTTCTTTAACAGGAACTCATAATGTTAACTGGAAAACATGGTGTGTTGCCAAGAAATTTGGAATAGTAGGACGTGGAGCAATTTATGAGAGGAAATCTGCCAGATTTTTATATGAACGTTATTCCAAAACTCCACTTGTACATGAAGCACTAAGAGAACTGTTTCATGATAAATATGATTTAAAAAATTCTGAAACAATACTGAATAAAATACGTGAAAATAAAATTTTTGTTACATGGTATGAAGTGGATAATTTTTCAAAATTAGCAGAACCAATTTTGGATCATACTGCAAAATATTATGCAGCTCCAGCAAATCTTGATAAAGGAATTATTGATCTTGTAAAAGCAAGACTTGCAAAGACTAAGCATCGTTTGATTTGTGCGAGATGTGGAAAATGGGAACGTGTAGTAGAAACTAATGAAGTTAAAAATATCTTGATATGTCCGTATTGTAAAGCCAGACAAATCACTGCCACTTTCTATTCTGATTATGATTTACCAAAAATTATTCAAAAAAAACATGCAGGAAAAAAACTCTCTTCAGATGAAAAACACAAGTTTGATCGTGCCTGGAAAGTTTCTTCTTTAATAGAAAATTTTGGCAAGATTGCTATTACTGTATTGTCTGGATATGGAGTAGGGGCAGACACTGCTGCAAGAATATTACGAAATATGGTAGATGAAGAATATCTATTCAAGCAAATCTATGAAGCTGAAAGGCAATATGTTGTAACGAGAGGTTTTTGGGATTCTTAATTTTTCTTTATAATTTTAGAAAATGCTGTAAGAAATAGCTCTATTCTACCTTCAAGCCCTGCTTTAGCATTTAGTCCTGTAATTGATACTATTTCTCCTAACTCACATTTGTCAATTATCCTTGCTTGATTTCTCCAACCTTTTACCCAAATCGAACCTGTGTCATCTTCAACAAACATTTCTGATAGTGCTATTGACTCCCCAGATTTTGTTTGAACTTCACGTCTTTCCGGAACTTTCAATATTATAGATTCAATACAATAATTTCTATCTACTTTAACATCATTAATTTTTGTTCTAAGTTGAGATAATGATGGAATAGATTCATCATTATCTAATTTTCTTACAAAAGAATTTTCATCTAGTGTAATTGAATTACCGTACATTTTTGATGGCATACATTCTATTACATCCCCTTCAACGCAAATACTAGTTGAGTTTGTTAAATCACTGATGTTGTATAGATTCTTCTTATTATCAACAGCTAAAATCATTTTTTTGCCATTATCTGTTGTTAACATAGAAAGAACTCTTGCAATTACTGGTTCTGCTTCTTTTCCTCCTTCAATCTCAACTATAGTTGCATCATTTCCATGAATTTCTAATCCTTGATTTCCTGATCTTACTTTTACACCAAGTAATCTTACTTTAGCTGACTGTGAAATCATATTTGGGATAGATGATTCATCTTTTCCCCAAAGAACAACTCTCATTGCATTACCGTCTTTTCCTTTTAGCCTCATTCTAAGGGCTTTTCCAGGTTTACCTCGAGAATTTGTAAATTCCATTCCACTGATTGTTCCATCAGTTATTCCTGAAATTACAAGATCTTTTTGTCCTTCTTTTAGTTCACTAATATCTTTTGTAATAGTATCAATAGTTGGAATTTCACTTTCTGTATTTACGGGTTCAATATTTGAGCCAGAACCAATGTTTATTGTTGGTGAACCATCAAGATCAGATTTAACATATGCTTTGATAATTTTAATTAAATCTCCTGGTTTAAGATTTTCAATTCCGGGCAAATTTGCTTTTTCATCCCACAACTTTACACTTGCTGTAGTATTTGCATCATATACCGTCATAGTTCTAAGATAAAATGGAGAACCATCTTTTCTTGAAAATTGTTTTGCAGGTGAAAGATTCAAAACTCTTGTTTCTAAAGAAATTTCTTTTGCTCCTGCGTACAGATCCTTTAACTCCATTTCAATTTTTAGTGGTTCTGATAATGTAATTCCATAGTCAGACGCTATCAAAAATAATGCCCCTTGATCTGTCAAGTATCCTGCACCAATTTTTTCTTTTTTTTGCTTGATCTGCTCTTCAATGTCTTCTTTAGTTAATTCAGATTTTTGCTCAAGCAATTTACCCATAAGATTTTCAAATTCTGACAAATCATTGTTGATAAACTTGTTCTCTTAATAAAAATTTCATTAGTTTGTTAAATTATCCTTCCCAAAATGATCGCTTTCTCATTTCTTCTTTGAAACTCAAAATTCTGGAATCTATAGTTTACTAATCTTCTGCATGTTTTTTCTAAATTAATTCAAATCTTCCTAAAACTATCTCAAATTACCTCATTAACTAAATTAGTGGGGTGATCGCAGTTTTGTTATGTCATGCATTAATGTTAACCATTTATCAAAATTATATGGCTCATTCAAAGCTGTAGACGATCTTGTATTTTCAGTAAAATCTGGTCAAGTCTTTGGATTTTTAGGTCCTAATGGTGCTGGAAAATCTACTACCATCAAACTTCTTACAACTCTTATTCCTCCTTCACGAGGCTCTCTTTCGATTTTCGGTATAGATGCTGTAGAAAACCCTCTTCAAGTTCGTCATAGAATCGGAGTTGTTTTACAACAACCAAGCTACGAGCCTACATTATCTGTAGAAAAAGCCCTTGACAAATACGGGATGATGTGGAATGTTTCAAGAGTAGAACGCAAAAAAAGAATGGAACAACTTTTGAAAGATTTTGATCTAGTTGAAATTCGTAAAAAAAGAAATGAAGATCTTTCAATTGGTCAACGAAGAAGAGTCCAAGTTGCACGTGAATTTATGCATGATATGGATTTGTTGTTTTTAGATGAACCTACTGCTGGCTTAGATCCAAGTGCTAGAAGAAAACTATTAGATTATTTAAAAAATAAGGTCAAAACTGGATTAACAATTGTCTATACAACACACATACTAACTGAGGCTGAATATCTATGTGATAAAATAGCAATTATAGATAAGGGAAAAACTC
>JACAST010000022.1 GCA_013390765.1 Marine Group I thaumarchaeote
ATAGTTATAATGAATTTAGTATTCTTTGCCTTGTTAGATAGTTTTCTTTCTTTTTGGCGTGCTTTGGTTTTTGATTCATTCAGATACTTTTTTTCATATTCTTCAAGTTCTTGCTGCCGAGATTTCTTCTTAGGCTCTGATTTTGGCTTTCTCTGTGTAGTTTCCCTAGTTGTCCTTGTTTGCTCATCAACTCTTGTTTCCAATTCTGAAATTTTTTTGGTGAGATTTTCTCGCGCAGTTTCCCTAGTTGAGCTTTCACCTATATCACCATCAGCAGTAAAGGCAAAGCCTCCAGCTGGCTTTTGTGTTCCACAGCTGATACAAAACTTTTCATCAGCAGAAATTTCCGAGCCACATTCTTCACAAAACAGATTAAGTTTCTCTGTTGTAGACACAACTCTTGTTTGATAGATTTTGTCCTTCAGGTAAGTCTTGACCAAATTTTCCAGAAAGTCCTTATCAGATATGAAAAGTTCCTTGCCACTCTCAAGACTTTCTCTTATGTGCGTCAGCCGATACTTGTCCCCCCTACCAAGTGCAATTAGCATCTCTACTTGTTCAATCTTGGATAGCAATGGTTTTCGTTTTATTCGCTGAAAATTAAACTTATAACAAAAAATCATAAGAAATTCAATGTAAATGAAGAGGATTCTTGATGGCATGCAAAAGACGATGATGGCTGTCAAGCCACCCAGATATACAGCATTAGAAGGGCTACACCAAGCTGAAACTGCCAGTCCTTTCAAAATACTGATTGGAACAGTGCTTTCCGCAAGAACAAGGGATGAGAATACTACCAAGGCAGTAAAAGGCCTCTTCAAGGTGTATAACACCCCACAGAAACTGGCAAAGGCCAAGGCAAAAGATGTTGAGAAGATAATAAAGTCGGTTGGATTCTACCATGTAAAATCAAGACGTATAATCGAGGTTGCAAATATCATTCTCACCAAGTATCATGGAAAGGTTCCTGCAGACATAGACAGGTTAGTTGAGATTCCCGGAGTTGGCAGAAAGACCGCAAACTGTGTTCTTGTATATGCGTTTGAG
The DNA here is from genome assembly GCA_013390765.1 of Marine Group I thaumarchaeote. Classification (GTDB taxonomy): domain Archaea; phylum Thermoproteota; class Nitrososphaeria; order Nitrososphaerales; family Nitrosopumilaceae; genus Nitrosopelagicus. Next base: position 1,048 of record JACAST010000022.1, read on the forward strand.
AAACCGGCAATACCAGTTGACACTCATGTCCATCGAATCTCCAACAGGCTTGGTTTGGTAGACACAAAAACACCTGAGGAGACAGAGATGGAGTTGAGAAAAAAGGTTCCAAAAAAATATTGGCTGCCCATAAACAATACTTTTGTCATGTATGGTCAGAACATCTGCAAGCCAATTTCACCAATGTGTAGCGTATGTAAAATTAGAAACAGTTGTAATTATTTTAAAACTAAGAACGCTTCTTAGAAATAATCAATGCAATAACTCCGGCTCCAACAATGCCTGTCACAACAAACGGAAACAGTGAAAGTGGGTTTTCGCCATAGTCGGCTGATATGATTTTTACAGTGAAGACACCATCTGTTACTGCTGGCGGATCAGCAGAACCCTTCATTCCGTGAACAGAATATGATTTTATTGCAAACGGTGAGATGTCAAGATTTGACAGTACAGTTCTCAAGCCGTTATCAACAGTTAGCCCGCCTTGTTCAGAATATGTAATCTTTGTAGGTTTTCCTGTAACCCAACCATTTTCATATGCTGAATAAAGAAGAACATATCCTGTTTCTGGAACAGCCGCAGCTATCCAGTATGTGTATCTCGGATGGCTTCCCATTCCAATCTCAAAAAATTTGTCGGCAATCTCTGAATCATAAATGCGTATTACAGCATCGCCATCTGGGTTTCCATACAACAAATCATTATGAAACTCTGCCTGCCAGCTGTTTGCATGTATCTTTTCAAACTCTACTATTACCGCATCACTTCTAACTTTGTTAAATTCAAAATAGGGAATTTCTGTTTGTTGTATGTTTAACGATGGGTTGATCGGATCAAGGTAATCTCCAATCTTGGGTTCTTGAGCAAATACAGGAACTATTGTTAAAGATAGAAAAATAACAAGCAAGTATTTCATATTTTAGGAAATTTTTGGCAGAGATAAAAATCTAGTCTACAAACGGCTTGTCATAACCCAAAATTATTTTTGCAACTTCTGGTCGCAGGCTAAATTCTGATGGCGCTTTTCCTTCTTGAATCAGCGAACGTAGCTTAGTGCCGCTAACTTGTTCTCTTGACTCCTCATCGTGAGGACATACTTTGGGGTTGGTAAATGTAAGACACTTCCTGCAGTAAAAGAATGCAGGAAAGAATATTGGTGCAATCTCAAGATCATGATAATCATCAAATATCTTTTGAGCTGCAAATGGGTCGTAAAACTTTCCAACACCTGCATGGTCGCGTCCAATGATAATATGTGTACAGCCAAAGTTTTGCCTCATTATAGCATGATGAATTGCTTCTTTAGGTCCTGCAAATCTCATTTCTGTGTGAAGAGTTCCTAACTTGCACCTATTCTCAGGGTAATAATTTTCAATCATAACTTGATATGATTTTATAATCACTTCATCTTTGAAGTCACCAGATTTTTTCTTTCCAATAAGTGGATTAACGAAAACTCCATCCCGCGTAGTTATAGCTGTCTTTTGGAGAATTTCATGAGCAACATGCGGTGGATTTCTTGTCTGGAATGCAACAATTTTTTTCCATCCGGCCTTTGAGAAAGCCTCCCTTGTCTCTAGAGGAGTCATTCTGAATTTTCTAATCTCTGTGTCTGCTGGTCTTTTAACATAGTCTATTTTCCCGCTCACAAGAAAATCATTCATTTCCATTGTTTTTGCCACACCGGGATGCGAATTGTCAGTTGTGCCGTAAACACCTTTTACTGTTTTCTCTTTATCAAAAGTGAAAACTTCTTCCACATTTAATACCGCAACCCCTAATCCGTTAGGATTTTTTAATAAAACATTGCCAGAGCCTTTTATTTTTGAGGCAGTTGACTCGTCAACATCCAGTACAATTGGGATTGTCCATGGTATATCATTAGAAAGCCTTCCCTTCTCTACTACATTTTCAAAATCCTGCTGAGACAAGAAACCTTCCAATGGACTGAATATGCCATCAGCGATATTTTCTACATCATTTGCGAGATCAGCACTAATTGATATTGATGAAAGACCAGAAGGATCAATATTTGAAAATCTGTTTACTAGATTTCCACCGTGTGGTTTAGATACTGTAGTGCCTTCGGACAAGATTTTTACTTGCTGTGGTCCATATGTAGGCCGCATTCCTTGTCGGACTCGTTTTCCCACCACCAACGGCCTGCTCGTAAATCTTCACCAGGTTTTATTGCTCTTGTACATGGCTCACAACCAATACTAGGAAAGCCTTGATCAATTAATTTATTGTAAGGAATGTCATTTTCTTTGATATAACCCATTGTTTGGTCCCAACTCCAATCAAGAATCGGATTAAGTTTTATCATACTATCATGTTGCTCATCAATTTCAATTTTTTTAGATGATTGCCTGTTTTGAGTTTGATCACCCCTAAGACCAGTAATCCAACCATCCAGTGTAGATAACATCTTGTTCAATGGATGTACTTTTCTAACACCACAGCACAATTTTCTATTTTCAGCACTCTCATAGAACAGATTCAAGCCGTGAGTTTGTACCATCTCAATTACTTCGCTTGCGTCAGGAAAAGTAATTTCAATTTTAGTATTGTACTTTTTTCTTATTTCGTCCATAACGTCGTATGTTTCCTGATTTAGTCTACCTGTGTCTAATGAAAAAACTCTGGCCTCTGGATTAATTTTTGATAACATATGAATTAGACAGACGTCTTCAGCTCCAAAGCTTGATGCCAACGCAAGTTTGGGATGAAGGTTTTCTAAACCCCATTGCAATACCTCCTCAGGAGTTTTTACTTTATCATTTAATTCAGATGCTTGTTCTGGTGTAAATTTTGACACAGCAACCATTTTTTGGTTTGTTTTATAATCATTACTGATATAGTTCAATGACAATTCTAAAATTACAAACAGGTTAGGGTGTTATAATGAAAGATAAGATTTTCGTTGTGGTATTCCCGTCCATATTTTCTAAAAATAAGGTTACATCTCTTGTAACAAACATTAAAAAAGTTCTAAAAATACAAAATCAAAAATTTCATAAAATAAGAAGAGAAGGTGATGTAATAATAGTTGAAGCCGATGATCCAGTTTTTGCGTCATCAGCTATCAATACTTTGTTTGGAATCAAGGGTGTTGCAATTGCAAAACAAGTTACTAGTGATTTTGAATCAATTGTAAGCGGCATCTCAAAAGTTGGCGTAGATATTTTTCTTAAGGGTGAAAGATTTCTATTGCAAGTGGAGGGGTATGCCAAGGGATTTGTAACAAAGGACGTTGAAATTGCAGCTACCTCTTCCCTAATTGAAAAAACTGCCGGAATGGGAATCAAACCTGGCACCAGTAAGAAATATGATAGAAGGCTTTACGTATGTTTGACAAAATCAAATGCTTACATTTGTATTTATTATGATAAAGGTCTTGGAGGAATTCCAAACAATTCACAAAATAAGGAAATAGTCTGCTGTATTTTTGATGAGTTATCAGCAGTCTCATGTCTTGAAACGATAAAACAGGGATTTGATGTAAAGATCATAGTTTGTTATAGCAAAGATTCAGAGTTGTTACATTTGGTTAAAATGGTTAACCAAATAATACATAGAACAATTAAACCAAAAATAAATTTGGGGTTTTATAAAATACGTGTTGATAAAAAACTAACATCACTATTACTAACAGAAATTACTGCCAAGATGCTAGTACGAATAGCAAACACAAACAACATCAAAAGAATTTCATTAAGTCTGTCTTCACTAATTTTTCCAGTTGATTTTGTTGAGAGCTTGATCAAACAAGTATACAACAAAGATTTGATTCCTTATTTTCCTTTATCTGGATTAGATGATAATGTGTTTGAAACTGCAAAGGAGATCGGATTAGAAAAATATCTAAGCAGGATTAAAAAACTAGGAAGTTCAAAGTTTTATAATTTTAAGCAATCGTCTAAAAAAATTGAAAAAATTGTTGAAGAATCCATCATGAGTAAAAAAATTGTCTTAATTAGTGTAGGACCAAATAATGTTCATGAGATTTTAGATGAAGTTAGATCAGATCATTGAAGATTTAAACTTGCAATTTTGATTCTAGTTATGAAAAAAATAGGTCAGTTTATCTATCCTTGGGGGAACGGGCATTACACACGTATGATGAGACTTGATGAGGTACTGCCAAAGTATCTCAGTGAGGAGTTTGATATGCATTATTTTAGCAAGGGAGAAATTTACAAAAAACTGCTTGAAAAGTTTCCAGATAAACAAAAGAACATTCATGAAATTTTAATGCCAACTCCCATAGATGGGAAGGTTGGTCCAAGTATTTCATTATCCTTACTTAACATATTTTTCCCGGTGGCAGATAATCCCTCATTGGTAAATCAGGTTAAAAACTACATGAAAAAAGAACGAGAGTTCTATAACAAGGAAAAATTTGATCTTGTGATCAATGATGGAGACATGGGTTCCAATGTATTAGCTAATAAAAGAGGAATTCCGAGTCTCTTTGTCACAAATCAATATATGCCTAGGTTGTGGAAATCTCGAAGCTATTTGAAACCAGGATTGTATTTTGTATCAAAACAAATTGCAAAGGCTACAAGAATATTAGTGGCTGACTCAGCTCCACCACATACAATCTGTGAATATAACTTGAATTTTCCTGATACAATTAAGGACAAAGTCACGTATGTTGGTCATTTCTTAAACAGAAAATCGGTAAATTCTGCATCACTAACTGATTTGGAAAGGCTTGTTGATGGGACAGATTTTGGATATTGGATGAGAACAGGAAATAAATCTACAAATGATGGAGCAGGTCAAAGATATGAAGAAGTTTTCCATGAAACTGAGATGAAGAACGAACGACGAATTATTTCTCATGCCAAGAATGACAAATCTATTGATAAAGTTGTTGGAAAAGATGGAAAAAAATATTCGGTTTTAGAGGCATATGAAAAAAAAGTTGATTGGATGCAAATTGATATTGGTTTTTTGACTGAGCATGAAAGGCAGACAGTGTTAAAGGGATGCAAATACGCAGTAATCAACGGCTCTCATACAGTAATGGGAGAAATAATGGGTGTGAGCTCAAAACCCATAATTGGAATGCCGATTTATGATGAGCATACAAATCAAATAAAATGGGCAGAAGAAAGGCAGTTGGGAGTTTTGGCGGAAAGCAAAAAACAAGCAATTAAAGCAATTCAAATGATAAGGCAAAATTATAACAAATATCAGGAAAGATTGGAAGAGTTCTCTAAAAATTTTAATGGAAATGGGGCTGAAAATACGGCTAAAATTGTCTCAGAGATTCTAGAAAGAAAGAAATAGTTTTAACATAACAGTTTTTGGTAGTCTGGTACGTGGTATGTTCGATGGGCGAACTGACCTTAACGGGATGAAGATATAATCCGCGTACTGGGCATATTTTTTAGAATTTGTAATGCGATCTTTCTAACTTTGGGAACGCTTTTATGGAAAAAATTTAATCCTGTCAACATTGCCTAATTGCCCTGAATGCGTTGCACGAGAAAAAAAGGCTCTTAAAAAACAGTATGAGATGGAGGCTGTAAAGGCAGAAGAGGAAGGTAAAGATTATTTCATTCCTAGTGATAGAGATATAGGATCTGATATTGAAATCCCTATGAAATTAGATCCTTCCACAAAACATTTCATCTGCAAGAGATGTGGATTGTATGCCACTAGAGAACAAATATCTGACATACGTGATAGGCTTAACCAAAGAGAATTTACAAAAGAAGACAAACAATATGATTATTTAGAATGGTGGCAGAAAAGTAAGAAAGAAAAACAGGCTTAAATTATTTTTTAGAAGTTCTTTTTGTTAACTGTTTTCTAAAAGCATTACCAATTATTGGATTTATCAAAAATGGGAAATTGTGTTTTGCCCATATTCCAGCTCTAGCAACTGAGGGAACAACAATCTCCAGTTTTGATGAATTTGCAGCTTTAAGAATTGCGTTTGCTACTTTTTCCGGACTCAAGATAGCTATTGTAGAACGCTTTGAAAAATTTTCAAAAGATGGATGATCAAACAAAGGAGTGTCTACCATTATTGGACTAACAACGGTTACATCTACTCCTGTTCCAGAAAGCTCATGTTTTAACCCCTCTGAAAAGCCCAGCATAGCAAATTTAGTTGCACAGTATGAAGCAACACCGGGAACTCCGAAACTAGCTCCTACAGATGCAACATTTACGATGTGTCCTTGGTCTTGTTCAATCATATGTGAAAGAAAATTCTTCGTACAGTATATCATTCCAAAGTAGTTTGTTTCCATCTGTGATTCTATTTCTTCAATGGTAAGCTCAGAAACCTTACCATAAATAACGAATCCTGCATTATTTACTAAAACATCAATTCGGCCAAATGTATCTAGCACTGTATCAGTCATCTCCTTAACTTGTGATTTGTTAGAAACATCACACTGGCAAACTAGAGTAGAATCTGTATGTTGCGAAATTTCTTTTTGCACTTGAAGTAGTTTTTCTTTTCTTCTAGCTACCAAAACCACCTTAGCATTTTTTTTAGCAAATTTGATAGCTGATGCCTCACCAATTCCACTAGAGGCGCCAGTAATTACAATCACCTTATTCTTAAAATTCATAATTTAGAAATGTCGAAGAAAAATAAGTACTTTCTATTTAGTTTGGTGTTTACTTTCCATATGTCCTGCAAATTCACTATCACTGATTAACTTCCCACAGACCGGGCATTTACTCTGAGCAGTTTCTGGTCTTGTATATTTGCCTAAAGCAAACTTGACTAGTAGAACCCAAGTTACGACAATTGGTACATAATATGTTGCAATCCTCCAGCCTATCACAGCATTCCATTCAAGTCCTTTTTCTGGAATTACTAAATTAAAAGGATCTAGATTGTGAATATACGCTACAATTCCAAATTCTGCTAAACCAGAACCTCCTACAGTAATAGGCAAGTTTGCTATTGCGTTTGCACCCATCACAGCCATCACAGATTCAACAAATTCTATGCTAAATCCAACGCTGTTTGCAATAATTAAAAATGAAATTCCGTAGAGAATCCAAGCAATTAAAGCTATTAAGAACCCAACAACAAAAACTTTTTTTGTTTTGGTTAAACCCAAATTTTCCCTGCTTAATGTACATACTTCTTCCAGCCATTCATTGCTTTGTTTTAGATATTTCTCACCGCGCTCCTTTCCAAATGTTCTCACTAATTTAACGATGCCTTTTGGTACTTGAAATGTGTGTTTTGATGAAAGGAAAAATAATACAGTCCAAATGGTAGTTACTGTAATACTAGTTGCTAAAACTATAGTAGCAACCACATAAGCACCACTTAGTAATGCAAGAACACCAGCAAGTATTGACAGTACGCCCCCAGCAAGAACTTCTGTGACAATATCAACAATTGCAACCCACGCTGCTTTTGCTGGCGAAACTCGCTTTTTAGTCAAGTAATAAATTACAGCAAATTCTGCTCCAACAAACATTGGCGTTGTAAATTTAATGAATTCACTTCCAACTCTCATTGCTACTAAATTCTTAATGGAATCAAAAGGGCCAAGGAATGTTCTTGCAATGTAACTTAGTTTTAATCCCTGTAATCCTAGTTTTGCCATCATAACTAATGCTGCTGCAATAAAAGGCAGTGCGCCTATGGCAAGAACGTCTTCTAATTTTATATCAAATTGAATAATGATTATGATGATAGGAATCATAGTTGCAGGAATTACTGCAATTCGCCAGTCCATTCGAAGAATTTTTCATGCATTCAAATATAAGCCAATCAAAAAAGATATTCGGACGAACGTGGCTGAAGGTTAATGGTTACAAATGTTAAGGTACGGGCGCCATCATCAACAGCAAATTTGGGTCCAGGTTTTGATGTGTTTGGTTTGGCATTGGACGCATTCTATGACGAAATAACACTTAGCAAAACTAACAAATCTATCACTACAAACAGACCATGGCACGGAGTTAGAATACTAACTACAGATGATGTGCCAAAAGATCCGCAACAAAACACTGCTGGATTGGTAGTAAAAGCAATGAAACAAAAATTTAAAATAAAATCTGGAATTGAGATTAGAATTAAGAAAGGTGTTCCAGCTGGGTTTGGAGTGGGAAGCAGTGCTGCTTCGGCTACAGCAGCTGCGTTAGCATTCAACAAATTATTTAATCTAAAATTAGATAGCAATACGCTAATCAAATGTGCCGGAATAGGAGAAAAAGCAAGTGCAGGAACTATTCATTATGATAATGTTGCAGCATCATTACTGGGTGGGTTTGTAATAGTAAAAATAAAACCATTTGAAGTTGTTAGATTAGAACCACCAAAAGATCTGGTCTTATGTATAGCGATTCCGCAATTAAAGGTGCCAAAGAAAAAGACAAAGATTTCAAGAGCTGTAATTCCAAAGACCGTTAAATTATCAGATTTGACAGTAAATCTCTCAAATGCTGCTAATATTGTTTCAGGATTTTTGATTAAAGATACAGAGCTTATTGGAAGATCTATTCAGGATGTAATTGTTGAACCAGCTAGAAAACATTTGATTCCAGGTTTTTCAAAAGTAAAGAATAATGCACTTAATGCAGGAGCTTTAGGTGTTACCATAAGTGGTGCAGGACCATCTGTAATCGCTTTCTGTAAAAAATCTCAAAATCTAAAGAAGATTGGAAAGTCCATGGAAAAAGGATTTCGTTCTGCAAAAGTGGGTTGTGACATAATTATTTGTAAACCTAGTGCTGGTCCCAAGATTAGAGCTTGAAATGAAAAAAGCAGTAGTGGTTTTTAGCGGTGGGATTGACTCTATTAGTGTCTGTGCATATTTGAAGCAAAAATATGAATTGTATGGAATTTCTTTTCTGTACGGCCAAAAAGCAAATCAGGAAATAAAAAAAGCAAAGTCATTTGCAAAAACCCTTGGATTGAAGGAACATAAAGTTGTAGATATCAATTTCATGAAGAAATTGTATGGGGATACAAACGCACTTACAAGCTCAAAGAAAAAAATTCCTAGTAAATTTAATTATTCAATCGTTGTGCCTATCAGAAACGGAATTTTCTTATCAATAGCAACTGCCTGGGCTTTTTCACTAAATGCTTCATTAGTTGCATATGGTGCACACATGGGCGACAAAAATTATCCAGATTGTAGACCAGCCTTCTCAAAAAAAATTGAAATTGCGTTTAACCATGGGGAAATTGATGGTATTAAATCAGGAATTCGAAAAAGGATACAAATTTGGTCACCATACAAAGCAAAATTATCAAAAAAACAGTTATTAAAAAAAGGATATGATGTTTTGGGAGATAAAATTTTCAACACTTGGAGTTGTTACAAAAATGGAAAAGTACAGTGCGGTAAATGTGAGTCATGTAATAACCGAAAAGCTGCGTTTTTGGAAGCGGGTATTGAAGATAAAACGCTCTATCTTGTGTAATTGTGGTTATCGATTTCCTAGAATTGGTTTTTTAAGAACAATTCCTCGAATAAGCAAATACCATCCAATAAACACACCGCCTACCATGCTCCAGTATATCCAATTTAGTAATCCCGTATCAGACATTTTTTCCTCTGATGGGGCACATTTAGACAGCCATGATACCTGTTCACAAAGCAAAATATTCTTTTCGCCAATCATTTCATCAACTACTGGTATTGTTTGAAATGCAATTAGATTTGCAATTGCAAGTACTATGGCAAATTCCATAAGATACCAAGTAAAACTTGGCCAAGATTCCTTTGGAATATGAGCGTTATCGCGTCCTACCACAAACCGGATCTAATTAATGATTATTTATCTTTTCAGGAATTTTGTGTAAAAAATGTTTTTGAGGGATTTTTAATAATATTTATGATGTTTTCTTTTTCTTCTTTTTTCTCATAAATTCCTCTAAATGCGGCAGAAGACACAGATGCATTATTTTTCACGCCCCTCATCTTCATACAAAGGTGCTCAGCTTCTGTTATTACAGCAACTCCCTTTACTCCATGAGAATACAACTCATCTGCTATGTTTTTTGTCATTCTTTCTTGAATTTGTAATCTTCTAGAATATTTTTCAACCAAGCGGACCAGCTTGGAAATTCCAAAAATTCTTCCGTTTGGAGAATATGCAAGCTGAATTTTTCCAAAAAATGGTAACATATGATGCTCACACATGGAATAAAATTGAATATCTCTTACTACTACGACCTCCGAGTCTTCTGAAAATTGTACAGACAACTCAGAATTAGAATCATAACCGCCAAAAATTTCTTTATAGACATTCGCTATTCGTTCAGGTGTTTTAGCTAATCCTTCTCTAGTAGGATCTTCACCTATTTCGATGATCAATTCCCTAACAAGTTTCTTTATCCTTTCCTCGTCCATCAGCACACAAACTGTGAAAAACTGTTTCGTATTTATATCTCTCACTTAACCTCTTACCATACTAAAGTATCTTAGAAATTTATGGAGCTGAGATTATTTTGTGTAGCTGTGGTACTACTCTGACTTGATCATAGTATGGATATACACTATCATAAAACTCCAATAATTGTTCTAAAGGTGGTTCAGAAATATTAGTTGTGGGTTGAATTATAAATCCAGAAATATTTTCTTTGGAAATAATTTTAAAAATCTGATCTAAAAGTTCTTTAAATGAGCTTAATTCAGTTTTTGAGCTGATAACTGTCTTGATGTAAGTTGTTTTTTTAGCCTCTATTGATGCCTGAAGGCATTCAAGTGTATTTTTAATAAGATTAGGATAATGTTTTTTGTCAATAAATTCTGAATCTATTGTTTTGAACTCAATTTTAACAAAGTCAATTGATGGTAAAACGTATAGAAATTTTTTTGAATCAAAACATGCAGATTCCAGATACGTCGGAAGGCCACGAGCTTTAACATGTTTTGCAAGTTCATAGACAGCCTCATATTGAATAAGTGGTTCGCCTCCAGTAAAGTTAACCTTGTAAGTGTTGTCCTGCAGACTAGTGTCTATTAGATTACATGCTTCAGTAATTGAATATTCTTTGCCAGAATCTAATGGAAGCGCATCCAGTGTATCACAATAAAAACAAGTGTAAGGACATCCTGCAAGCCTCACGAATAGGGTTTTGGTTCCAAAAAGGATTCCCTCCCCCTCAATGGAGGTGAAAATTTCAAAAATTCTAGTTTTCAAACATTTTTCCTAATAATATTGGTTATTTATTTAATCTGGAAATTAAATGAAGTTAGATTGGTTTACGCTGTTACTGGCTGTTTAGTATAAAACAGCCCAGCTATGAATAAGACGACACCTATAATGCCAATTAAACTTCCAACAAATTCAACCGTCTCTTTAACATCTCCAACAAGCGGTGCCCAAAAAATTCCAATTAAAAAGCCCGTAACAATCATTGGAACTCCAATTCCAACGGTGATTTGTTTGGATGCCATATTCTCAATTGCTCTTAAAATTGTATATGAAGTTTATGATGAAATGTAAATTAATCTTTCAACTTTCATCAGCAAATCTTTGATTGCTTGGATCTTTTTTCCAACTGTTAAATCAAAATATTTGGTGTTACCAATTCCGCCTGGGGCATATTCCAATTCCTTTATGTCTTGCTTGGTCTCCTCAATAAGATTAAAAGCCCTTTTGAGGAAATAATCTGCCGCACTGTTTTCCTTTAGATCACCAGCAAGTCTTTGAGCTTTCTTTTCAAGCGGAACAAGTAATGACTGTAATCTTAAAAGTTCAGCCTGGCTGGTTTCTTTTACCTGTTCAACTTTTTGTTGATAAATAATAATAATTTTGAACTGTTGTTTTATTTGGTTGGTAGTGTTTGCTTGTAAAAGTTGGATTTGAGATTGCTTTAAGACATCAGCGGTTTTATCTAAGCCAAATGTCTTAGCTTGGAGTATTAGACTGTTAATCCTTTCTGTGTGTTTTTGCACAAACTGTTTTGCTTTAAGAATTCTATTCTGTTCACTGATTTCATATAACAATTTCTGAATTTGTTTTCATT
>JACAST010000052.1 GCA_013390765.1 Marine Group I thaumarchaeote
AAAAAGAAACAAAACTATCTAACAAGGCAAAGAATACTAAATTCATTATAACTATGTCAACCACTGATCTCTAAAATAACAATCTGTTAAGGTAACTTGATTTAATGATATGACTACTTCATATAATGATTAGAGTATATACAAATTATAAGTCAGCTTGCAAATTTTGAATAGTTGAGCGCTACAAACACTCTTAGAAATGATCATAAACAAATCAAAAGACTAGGCAAGATTATCTCAAAATGTTCTTCTGATATTAATACTGGAAAAACCATACCATTCTCTGATTTAGAGAAGATTACACTCATTATTTCAGAATTTTTGGATTCAATCCATTATTCTAGGGAAGAAGATTCATACTTTCCCTGCGTTGCCAGTTATGATCATCTAAAAAAAGAGATCCGAGCATTATTGATAGAACATGAGTTTAGCAGAAGAATAGCTTCTAAAATCACTCTACATTTAAAACGCTGGAAAAACGGCGAGGATTCTGGCGAACCAGTAGCACGGTTCTTAAGAACTTATTCGATTTATCTAAATGATCATATATCAAAGGAAGAGGATTTTTTTGAACGAGCAGAAAAAGAGATTCTTTCTAAAGAAGAGGAAAAGGACATGTTTGAAGAATTTCAATCCGCTATGGCGATTACCAAAAAAATGGAATCTATTTTAAAAGAGATAGACTATTTGGAAAATCAACCGTGGTTCAAAAATTAGTTAGGTTGTTAACTCTGGCTTTAATGTCCATGCAATACCAAGTGCTACAAAAGGGATTGAGATCAAACCAATAATAGGCAGAATAATGACTAATTGATCCTGGCCTACATCACCGGTAATTAGCCACGGTAAAGGAAGCGTAATTACAAACCAGATTAATGACATAAGAATAATCGTATTGCGCATTTTCTTTTTCTTGTTATTTGCCAATTAACTCACTTTTCACTATTCGAACGACTATTTTTATTTTATTGGAATGAGTTCTAAAGAGACTGATCCCACTAAATTTCCGTTAGGATTAATTTCAATTAAAATCTGCTGATCTTCAAAAACCTGAATTTTTTTAGGACCATCATAATCCCATGTATAATAAAGTGAAATATCTGTTTGATGAGGAGTTCCCTTCAAGTCAAAATCTTCTGAGAATGAAAAATATTCTCCAAGCAATGTTATAGTGAGCGTTTTAGGACTATCTCCATTTGGAACAAACCTAAATTCATATTCTCCCTTTGTAATATCAAAAGATTCTTGAAACAATCCGTTTTCGTATATACTGGGATCTGCCAAACGAATGTGAAAAACATCAGAATTTTTAGAATTATCAGTATTTATCATATCTCCGAAAACTATTACAGCAGAGATTATTGCTAGGCAAATCACGCCAAAAACGAGTTTTTTCTTCATAAAATTTCTTCATTTACTAGTAATTTAGTCATCGAAATTTCATTTACTGTTAACCATTATTCACACAGGAAATTAATAATTAAATTTTAAACCATACTACATGGGTTCACTTTCAAGTAGGTGGTCAAAACCACAAAAACCTGGAATATCTGAAAGAATAAACAGCGTACTTAAACCAAAAGGCGCTTTGAAACCACATATAGAAACTGCCATTAAAAAATTACAAATTCAAATTTCAAAATTAGACACCATGCTTTCATCATTAAATAGTCGAGACGAAAAAATTTTTCAAAGAGTTGTAACAGCCACACAACAACACGATACTCATACTGCTAACACCTTATCAAAAGAGCTAGCTGAAGTTCGTAAGGTTCGCCGTGTTCTTGGTAATGCGCGAATGGCTATAGAACAAATAGAATTACGATTAACAACATTCCATGATTTGGGAGATACAGTAGTAACTGTAATGCCAACCATTGGACTTATGAAAAACATGAAATCATCACTTGCCAAGTTTATGCCAGGTGCAGACCAAGAGCTTAACAACATGGCAGAGATGTTAGGAGGCTTAATGACTGAAACTTTCCATAGTACCGATGCTTCAATCGGTAGTGATGCCGTTATGGATGCAGAATCAGAAAAAATCATGCAAGAAGCTTCTGCTGTTGCAGAGCAACAATCTGTGGATAGGTTTCCTACTATACCAGAACAGGCCTCAGAACCCTCACCATCACGTTTTATGTAAGTGATTTTTCTAGGCAGATCTTGATTTTGAATCTTTAAAACTTTTAATTCTACTAGCCTCGTCAGCTACTATTTTGTCAATTTCTGAAATTTTATCACGTAGACTGTAAACAATATTACCAACCTCATCCGCATCTTTTTCCACTTCAGAACGTTTTCTAGTCAGTTCTTGCAGTCCTTCATTTTCATCTTGTATGAATTGATTTATCTTCGTAAGCTTTTCTTTCAAATTCTTAATATCAACCAATTCATCTTCAATGCTTTTTGTAAGAGTTGTTCGCTTATCTTTCAAACTTTTAATCATCAATCCAACATAGTCTATAGCCTCTTCTAACTTGAATCGTTTATCCATCAATCCCTCTATTCCAATCTGACTTTGTACCGCAGTTCCAGTTTGTGAATACGAGGTTGTTTCTTCAGCTGGTTCCGTGGAAGGAGTTTCTTCAGCTGGCTGTGAATATGATGTTGTTTCTTCAGCTGGTTCCGTGGAAGGAGTTTCTTTAGGTTCAGGCTCTGATTCAAAACTAGGAGTTTCTTCAGCCATTCCGCCAGAACCTTCATCTTCATCTTTATCCTTGAAAATATCAAACAAGCCCATTGATTCAATAAAATGACTCAGCAAGATAAAAGTTATGGCAAACTCCAAATTCTCACGATCCAACCTATTTTTTCAGGAATCTTGAATTTTTGCCCCCGCAGAGAAAATGTCGATTTTGGGCAAATTTTAACAACAAAAAACGCGTTCCGCTAGGCGTTCCGCTGTGGCGTTTCAAACTGTCCCTCATAAGCATCCTCATATCATAATATGCCATGTCAAAACAACAATACAGATCCGAAATGGGAATCATGGGTGATATCCTAGATGTAACCATGGACGGAGGTCAAAGCGGGGTTATTGTATCTGCAATATCCCGAAAAGCAAACCTCTCTCACTATGCAGTACTAGACAAATGTGAGAAGCTAATCAATGCAGGTTTGATGCAATCGGAAAGAAGAGATAGAAACAGGTTATTCAAGATTACCGGAAAAGGACTTGATTTTATCCAAGAATTCCAAAAGTTTCAAAATCTGATTGAATCCATGAATCTAAGGTATTAGACTAATGAGTTTGCAACAAACAGTTGCACAAAAGCATCAATCCTTGGAGGGGGAAATGCTTTTTGTAAGGAACATGGATATCCTCTCAACGATGGTTAGAATACCAATAGTTGTGATAGGCTTGATGCTTGTAGCGTTAAGTGCGCCAATCCAGCAATCCTTTGCTTCTAGTCGAAACCTTGATTTTACCATTTATCAGGATGGCTCAACTCATGTTTTTTATGAATTAGATGTGGATCCACTAGAACTGGAAATTACGGTTGAACTTTTTGGAGAAATGATAGAAAATATTACGATTATTGGCGAGGATGGATTTTTACTATCAAATGAGATTAATCATAATTTAGCTGTAATAGAAACATTTGGCGCATCCCATATCTCTATTGACTATGATACACAGGACTTGGTTTCAAAAACTGGAAAAATATGGGCATTTTCTGTAGATGCACCAGTACAATATTCGTTACTAACGCCAAAAGACTCGGTGATCATTGAAATGAGTAATTTTCCACTTAGTATGCAGGTAGATAACGAGCAATCACATCTAACTTTCCCTCCAGGTCAAACAAACATCAGCTATTACATTAGCACATTGGCTTCCGCTCAATCCATACAGCCAATTCCAGAAGATGCAACAGATAATTCTTTGATTTTATATGCAGGTATTATTGCAGCTGTCGGAATTGTCGCTATAATAGCAATCAAAAAAAGTAGGTCATCTAAAGCCATTGAACCATCTGTAACAATTCAGAAAGAGGAACAACCTAAACCACAAAGTCTTGATCCAGAAGCAATTTTCAAAATAAAACGGGATCTAAGGGAAGATGATAAGGAGATAATTAATTTTATCTCGGCAAACGGAGGTCAAGCTTATGAAAGCGAACTACGAAAGAAATTCCTTCAACCACGTACTACAATGTGGAGAGCTGTTAAACGGCTTGAAAGACAGGGAATCATAGAAATTGAGAAGAAAGATTTGCAGAATATTGTAAAACTAAAAAGTAAATTGGAGGACAGCTGATGAACAAATTACTTGTCTTTTTCTCATTGTTTTTGGTTGCAAGCATGGTTTTTGTTACCACCCCGAATACAGTGCATGCAGATTCCCAACTTGACATACTCATAAAAATAACGCAAAACACAAATGAACATATCAAAAATGATATTGACAAACTGAGCGATATTTCACAAGAAGTTTATGATTTCTATGATGAGGGTGCAAGAGAAACAGTTCTGTTAACCCAAGCTGCAGAAAAAGAAGATGTTGCATCAGCAAGGCAACATTTTATTTCTGCCATGATTGCCTTCAAGCAGGCTAGTTTAGCAATTTCAGAAACCGAATCGCAGAAAACACCACAAACAATAATTTCTGATCAAAGCCAAACAATTAAGAAATATGAAATCAATATCAAAAAATTAAAGCTAATATCAGCCAATCTAAATACAGATATTGATTTTGAACAGATAGATCAATTGGTTGCTTTAGCCAAGGCAAACTATGCTAAAGGCAGCCTAGAACAAACTAAAGAGGTTCTTAACAAAATTGCATCTGAAGGTAAACAAATTCAGAAATTGTTATATGAAATCAGTGAACAGAATAGAATTC